>JAMBLH010000083.1 GCA_023336875.1 Actinomycetes bacterium | reverse complement strand
TGCGGGTGCCCGGACTCGAACCGGGACGCCTCTCGGCACCAGGTCCTAAACCTGGCGCGTCTGCCAATTCCGCCACACCCGCATGTGGGACGATTCTTGCACACAGCAGTGCAGAAACGCTGAAGCCCCCGACGCACGGGGGCCTGGTGGGTCGCCTGGGACTTGAACCCAGAACCTACGGATTAAGAGTCCGTTGCTCTGCCAAATTGAGCTAGCGACCCGCCGGAGAATGCTACCAACGCCCAGACCTAACACCCCAGCCGTTTCACTGCCATACTGCAACCCAGGGTTTGCGATCCGTTATACGCCGCCGGGGGCCCGCAGAAGAGGTCGGCGATCTCGGATCGGCGGCGATGGGGGATGTGTCATTGTCTAGTGGCACGATGTCTCGATGAATGTTGACGCAGATCTCTATGCCGTAGCAGCGATTCAAGGTGGCGTGATTCGACGCTCACAGGCTTTTGAGGCAGGGTTGACCCGTCACCAGATCGATAGTCGCGTGAAAGCCGGTCGATGGGTGCTCATCGTCAGGGGCGGATATCGCCTCATCGAGCTGGCAGGGGAGATGGAACTGGTACGCGCAGCTGCCGCGGTGCTCCCGTCAGCGGTCGTGTCCCATTCCTCGGCTGCCAGAATCCATCGGATGTCCTTTGTGCCAATTGCCCGCGCCTCCGTAACGGTCCATGCCAGCAAGACGCACAAGTTTTCCGGTGTTCGCGTTGTCCGTGGTATGGACATGAAGAGAGCCCACGTCGAGGACTGGGGCGGTTTGGTGGTGACAACGGTCGCTCGCACTGCTTTCGACCTTGCCGGTGATTTGTCGCAGCGCCATCTGGCTGTGATCGTCGACGAAGCTTTGGCCAGTCGACGCGCAACACTTGACGAGTTGGACGACGTGCTCCGAGATGTAGAGCGAAAGGGTAAGCCGGGAGTTCGAGCTATGAGGTCTGTCCTCAATGCTCGCACCGGGTCGGATCCACGACAGACGAAGCTTGAAAGGATCGGCTTGCAGATTCTCAAGAGTGGAGGTCTGCCGTCCTTTGAGGTCGAGCACCCGATCCCATGGCGGCCCGATCGACGATATGACGTTGCGTTCGTGCCCGCTCAGGTGGCAATCGAGTGGGACTCGTTCAGGTGGCACTCACAGGAGCGTGTGTTTCAATCCGATCGGGAGAGGGATCGAGAGGCCATAGAACACGGTTGGCGTGTGCTTCGGTTCACATGGAAGGACGTCACGGAGAGTCCAGACTCGGTCCTGCACAGTGTGCGACGGCTCCTGGCTCTGCCTTCTCCGGGCTGACTGCGGCACATACCGGTTCGCGAACCCTGGGTTGAGAACGGGAACTGTGTCGGTGTGGCTTGCGGCACGGTATTGTCTCGGTCTGCCGCTGTTCGACGCGGCAGAACCGGTATCGGGCTGTGGCGCAGCTTGGAAGCGCACCTGCTTTGGGAGCAGGGGGTCGTCAGTTCAAATCTGACCAGCCCGACGGGAACGCTTCGCGTTCTTTGGGAGTTACTTCGTAACTCCGGGAAACATGGGAACGCTTCGCGTCCTTGGGAGTTACTTCGTAACTCCAACGAACACGAGCCCTCGTACTCGTGCGGGGGCCGTTCTCGTTCCCACGGTTCGCGCTCTCATCGGCCCTATCTCAGACGGTACGGAATTCGTCGGCGGTCTCGACCTCTGCGGCGAAGCCATCGAGTTCTGCAACTGTTGGCTCCTCGGTCCAAACTCGGACTCCACCCAGTAGCTCTGCGTAGCGCTCCTCCTGGCCGGGTTGGACAACCACGGCGGTTGGGATGTCGTCTGCCAGGACTTCCTGATATCGCTTGAGGATGATTCTGTGCTGTGGCCGGTCAAGATCGAGTTGAAAAATCACTCCGTGGGCAGACTCGACCTTCGGGCAGCCTCCCTTGATAATGGGACAGGCTCGACCCCAGTCGGGTCCGTGGCATACAAGAACCGGATGTCCGAGCCGTTCGAGGAAGTCCTTGTCAGGAGCTGCCTCTGTTGCGGTCACATCAAGAATCAGTCCACCATATTTGTCCATGATCCCTCGTTTCGCTGTTCTCATGTTCCGGCGTATCAAGCCGGATTGCAAGGGTTAATTGTCACCGTTGTGCGCCGTCAGCGGACTGTCGGGTTCGCAGACTTGAAAACGCTGCTGTGGAACCCAGAGATTGGGTTCAGGGATGGATGGCTTGAATGAGGATGTCGATGGCGTTGACCTCGGAGTCCTCGACGGGGCGGAGGACCTCTGTGAGTTGGACGATGGTGAGGCCATCGACAAGAGGGGCTATGCGGTCCTCGGTCCAGAGGATGTCGGGGTAGGGGGGACCGCCAACACCGTCGGCCAGGTTTCTGAGGGCGTGTCCTACGCCGATGAGAGTTCCGCCGGGCGAGAGCGCCTGAGCTGCGTTCACGAAGAGTCGCTCCATGTCCGCCGCATCGAGGTGCACGTACACGATCATCACAAGATCGAACGTGCGGTCTGGCACATAGCTGGTCACATCCGCAACGACCCAGTCGACAACTGCATCTCCTGCGGTCCTCTTGGCCTTCTCGATGCCAACAGCGGAGAAATCGACGCCGGTCACACTCCATCCCTGGTTTGCGAGCCAGATAGCGTTGCGACCCTCACCGCATGCAAGATCGAGCGCGCTACCGACATCGAGGCCTTCGACGATAGGAGGCAGGAACATGTTTGGCGCGCCAGACCAGACGAGTTCCTTCTCTCCGTATCTGACATCCCATCCGTGACTGTCCATGGCTGGGACTCTACGGCCGTCAGCGCGCGCACAATGGCGTCATGGAACGCGAGTGGACTCCCATGTCGATGACCGAAGTCGCTACTCGGTTCGCTCCGTTGGGAATCGATTGGTGGATTGCGGGCGGGCATGCCATAGATCTCTTCCTCGGATGGCAGAGTCGTCCGCACGCCGATCTGGATGTCGAGATGTTCCGATCGGACAGTTCACACCTCTTCGACCTATTCGACGGATGGGACCTCCATGGTGTGTCAGAGGGCGGATCGCGACCATGGTCGGCTTCGATGGACCTCGATGAGTCGGTCTTTGGGGTCTGGGTGAGGCAGGATCACGCCGCCCCGTGGCAGATCGAAGTCCTGCTCGCTGATGGTGACCGAGATCAGTGGCGCTTTCGCCGAGACCCATCCATCACCATTGCAGGCCGAGATCTCGTCAGAGAGACAGCAAACGGTATTCCCTACGGCACGCCAGAGGCCCAACTGCTCTATAAAGCTCTTCAGACAAGAGCAAAGGACGATGTAGATCTGGCCCGCTGTCTGCACCGCATGAGCGATAGGCAACGGTCGTGGCTCGGCCATGCCGTCGCGCGCATGAACGCTGAGCATCCATGGGTGGAGGTCCTTGCGGCATCGCTCGGCCGGCAACACGAATGAAGCGTGAACGCAGGTAACCTACGCCAGCGTTAGCGGGTGTAGCTCAATGGTAGAGCCCCAGCCTTCCAAGCTGGTCACGCGGGTTCGACTCCCGTCACCCGCTCGACCGGTGGGATAGAATCCACCGGTAGAGCCCCCGTAGCTCAATCGGATAGAGCGACGGACTTCTAATCCGTAGGTTGCACGTTCAAGTCGTGCCGGGGGTGC
>JAMBLH010000082.1 GCA_023336875.1 Actinomycetes bacterium | reverse complement strand
AGAAGACCAGGACGAAGAGGTCGAGGACTAGGACGCCCGAGCGGCCGTGCTGACAGGGCTCTTCCTCCCCCTCGGCCTGAATCCACGGTTTGTGGTCGGGGTCATCGACCGGAGTTCATGGTGGCGCAGGGATTCGAAGCGTTGGCGGTGATCACGATCTGGGTGAAGGTGCGAGCGGGGTTCTCTGACATTCTCCACCACGCAGTGGGGGAGATGCCCGGCAGGGCAGAGACACCCCTTGTTCGTAATTGTCAAGCGGCGATCGTTTCGATGATCGGTTGTCGGTGTGCCCATGCAATGTCTTCGTCGTAGGCGACCTGATGTTCGAGACAACCGTGGAGGATCCCGACGAGCCTGTTAGCGAGGGCTCGTAGGGCTTTGCGATGGTGATCGCCTTTGGCTCTGCGTTCGTCGTAGTAGATGCGGGAGCCTTCGCTGGCTCCCAGTGACGTGAATGCCCAGCGGAGCGCAGCGTCTTTGAGCCGGTCGTTGCCGATGTAGCGCACGGTGACGGTCTTGGTGTTCCCTGACGCTCTGGTCAACGGCGACGTTCCTGCATAGTTTCTGCGAGACTTCGCAGTGGCATAGCGGTTCGGATCGTCTCCGAACTCGCCGAGTATCCGGGCGCCGAGCACATCTGCGAGTCCAGGCATTGACAGGTAGATGGCGGCGTCCGGGTGCGTGTGGAAGGCTTCTGCGAGTTCCGCCTCCAACTCGGCGATCTGGATGTCGATCGTGGCAATGACCGCCAGGATCGCTGTGGCGGCTGTCCCGAACCCTTCTTCGAGCCTCGGGGCTGTTGCGAGATGGCTGCTACGGAGCACGCCTTGGATCTCGACGGTTCGCCGGTCCAGGTTCCGTTGCCGGCCGCCCTTCTTGAGCGCTGCACGGATCTGGGGTTTGGTGAGCCGGGCTCCCGCCGTGGGGGTGGGTGCTGCACTCAACACAGCAATAGCGTCGCGGTGTGCCAGATCCTTGAACGCTTCGAGCGCTGCGGGGTAGTACTCGCGCATCATCGACCGGAGCCGGTTCACATGGCGGCGTTTCTCCCACATCATCGTCTGATGCGTCCGAGCCAACACTTTGATCGTCTCTGCTTCGGGCGTGTCTCCAGCGACCTGCCGGTGGAGATGCCGATCGGTGCGGACCAGATCGGCGAGCATCTTCGCGTCGCCACGATCCGATTTCGCACCCGACACGTGATGCCGATCCCGATACCTCGACGCAGCGAACGGGTTGATCACATACACCTGATAGCCGGCTGCGACCAGGGCAAGGACCCACAAGCCTCGATCCGTCTCGATCCCGACAACCACCTCTGCGGGATCCGAGGCGAAGCCGCTCACCAACTCATGGAGCTCGGAGACGCCTTCGATGCCCTCGGACAACCTCCGATACGCCAACCGGTCACCGTCCTCGTCCATCACCCACACGTCGTGATGGGCCTCAGCCCAATCGTTACCAACAAAGATCATTGCTCCTTCTCCTTCCACTGCCGGCGTGGCCTGTTGAGCCGAAGGGAACCTGGCGAAGTCCTAATGGATCAGTGCTCGATGGCACGACACCCCAGCAGTGCTCCAGGTCTCCTCCCTCACCGACCGGCCGGGGCACGATCTCTGCCTAGGAATCAAACGTTCCAGGGGGCGCCAGTGCTCACCGGCCGGCGGCTCAGGAACCAGCCTGCCACAACAAGCCGATACACCCCCATTAGGGGGTGT
>JAMBLH010000081.1 GCA_023336875.1 Actinomycetes bacterium | reverse complement strand
GGGTACAGAGGACCAGCCAGTTCGGCGGGGTACGTCCGGTCGTCGATCCCAGGAATCTGGGCTGCGGTGAATGCAACGACGTTTACGGACTCATCGTTGCGGTACCGAGTGTTGAAGTTGTGGAAGTCGCGCCCTGCCGCTCCGATAATCACGACATTGCGTTTGGTCATCTGTTCCTCCACTATTCAGTTATCGCGATACTCCAATCGAAGGCCCTCGGGGAGTCCCCGGAGCCCATCAGAACGGTAGCGGACCTAGGTATTGGACGGCGTGTCGACCGACAGTTGGCTGGGCACTATTGTGCGTGAAAGTTTCGGGAAGGAACAACGTGGCATTATCGATCGCTTCGGGTCCGACGAATACCGCTCTGCTTGACCAGACAATCGGTTCGAACCTTGAGGAGACGGTGGAACGATTCAGCGAAGGGGATGCCCTTGTTGTCGTCCATCAGGGAATCCGGCAGACGTGGCGCGAGTTCAACCGAACCGTCGACGATGTTGCCAAGGGCCTCATGGGGATTGGCATCGAAGCAGGCGACCGGGTCGGGATGTGGAGTCCGAACTATGCGGAGTGGGTCTACATCCAGTACGCCACTGCAAAGATCGGTGCGATCCTCGTCAACATCAATCCTGCCTACCGCACGAGCGAACTCACATATGCGCTCAATCAATCGGAATGCCGACTTCTTGTGACCAGGACAGAGTATCTGACGTCGTTGTACCGAGACATGGTGGAAGAGGTACGGCCAGATCTGCCGAACCTCGAGAAGGTCATCTACTACGATACCGATGACTGGTCGGCGTTGCTTCAAGCTGGGAAATCCATATCGGGTGAAGATCTTGCGGATCGTGGTGCGTCCCTGAACCCGGATGATGCGATCAACATCCAGTACACGTCAGGTACCACTGGGCATCCGAAGGGTGCAACTCTGAGCCACACGAGCATCCTCAACAACGCTCGCTACGTGGGGGAGAACTGCGGATACACGGAGAAGGATCGGGTGTGTATACCCGTGCCGTTCTACCACTGCTTCGGCATGGTCCTGGGCACCCTGGCGTGCTCCGTCTCGGGAGCGACGATCGTTGTGCCCTCGCCAACCTTTGACGCGGAGGCAGTGCTGCGAGCGGTCAGCGACGAGCGCTGCACCTCGCTCTATGGAGTGCCGACGATGTTCATTGCAACACTCGGAGATCCGATTCTCGGTGATCTTGACGTGTCGACTCTGCGCACGGGCATCATGGCAGGGTCGCCGTGCCCCATCGAGGTGATGCGGGGCGTGATCGATGTGATGGGAATGGACGAGGTCACGATCGCATACGGGATGACGGAGACCGCACCCGTATCCACCCAAACAGGCATGGATGACTCTGTTGAGCATCGTGTCTCGACCGTGGGAAGAGTGCTGCCCCATGTCGAGTCCAAGATCATCGATCCCGAAACAGGCGAAATCGTTGAACGAGGAGAACGAGGGGAGTACCTGACCCGCGGCTACCACGTGATGTTGGGCTATTGGAACGACCAGGAGAAGACGGCAGAAGCAGTCGACGCGGACGGCTGGATGCACTCGGGGGATCTTGCCACGATGGATGAGGACGGCTACGTCAACATTGTTGGCAGGATCAAGGACATGATCATCCGCGGTGGGGAGAACATCTACCCGAGGGAGATCGAGGAGTTCCTCTACACACATCCGGCGATCGTTGACGCCCAGGTCATTGGCGTACCGGACGCACGCTTCGGCGAAGAACTGATGGCCTGGGTACAGCATGGTCCCGGTGAGCAACTGACCGAGGACGAGTTGCGGGATTTCTGCAAGGGACAGATCGCGCATTTCAAGATCCCTCGGTATATCAAGTTCGTGGATGCCTTCCCGATGACGGTGACCGGCAAGGTGCGCAAGGTCGAGATGCGGGACAAGTCGATCGCCGAGCTTGGCCTCGAATCTGCCTCCGACACAGAAACCGCCTAGAAACATAGATCGAGTGTGATCCACGCTGTCGTCATCTTTGGAATGCTGCCGATTCTTCTATGGGCGGTGACACACAGTCGCGCCTATCTCGTAGCGGGATTTGCCATATTTGGAGTTGCGGTGATCTCCGTTGCGACGAGTCGCGTTGCTTTGGGGGCGCACTGGCCTTCGGATGTGATTGCGAGCCTGTTCATAGGCGCTTCGCTACTGCTCGGAGCGCAGTTCGTGATCAGGTCGGTCTGGGCGGCCGATCGATGTGAGGTGCATGGCTAGCACGGAGGCTATGGTTGATCGGTATGGGAGGAGACCGTACAAGTCGGATTCCAGCCGTGTTCCTAAGCCATGGAGCGCCGACACTGGCGGACGACGATCAATGGACAGGTGAGCTCGCAGCATGGGCCGCGAACCTGGCGACTCCTGAGTCGATACTCGTGGTGTCTGCCCACTGGGAAGCCGCTCCACTCATGGTTGGCGCCACCGAAACGGTGCCGCTGCTCTACGACTTCTACGGGTTTCCCGAGCACTACTACGGCGTGACCTACGAAGCACCCGGTGCGCCCGCACTTGCCGATTCAGTAGGGAAACTCCTTGCTGGGCCTGGACAACCTCTGTATCAGGATCGAGATCGCGGGCTCGACCATGGGGCATACGTTCCTCTCGTCGAGATGTATCCCGAAGCTGACATTCCGGTTCTCCAAGTATCGATGCCGACGCTCGACCCGGCTGAGCTCTTTGACATCGGACGGACACTTGCGCCTCTTCGCGACGAGGGAGTCCTCATCCTGGGAAGTGGGTTCAGCACCCACAACCTCAGAGAGATGAATATGGCGGCACCTGCGGCATCGGCGCCCCCGACGTGGTCGAGTGAGTTCGACGACTGGCTCGATCGAACCTTGGCAGCAGGCGAGATCGATGAGCTGATGGATTTTCAGGTCAAGGCCCCAGCGGTGTCGTTGGCCCATCCTCGCACCGAGCACTTCGCTCCTCTGTTCGTTGCGCTCGGTGCAGCAGCAGATGACTCGCTGGAGGTCGATACAGCAATCGATGGCTTCTGGTACGGCCTATCCAAACGCTCCGTCCAGATGACCTGATCGGTGACCGCACCTAACCGCTCTGGCGTAGATTCCGGCGACATATCGCCGGAATCTACGCCAGAGCGGGTGGTTAGAAGCGGGTGACCATGGTGGCCGCCCCTTCTTCACGCACAGTGTTGCGGTCAGTCGTCTGTCGGCGCGTCATCCTCGGCGAGGATTTGGTAGATCTTGCGGCGAGTGTCCTCGAGGATCGCCTTTGCCTTCGCGATCTGTGCATCTGAACCGGCACGGGCGACCTGCATCACCGCTGCACCGACCTGGAATCCGGTTTCGCGGAGGTCGATGAGGCTGTCGTCGGTCTCCGCTCCGAAACGCTCCCATGGGGGAGCAGCCTCTGAGGATTCGACCCGTGCCTGGCCCTCCTCCGTGAGCTGGAATACGTTCTTTCCATCCGTTTGTTCCGCTTTGACGAGGCCCTCGTCCTCGAGCTGCTGAAGTGTTGGATAGACGGAGCCGGGGCTCAGTTTCCAGAGCCCGTCGGTGCGTTCGGAGAGCTCCTGCATGATTTGGTAGCCATGCATTGGCTCCTCGGCCAACAGATAGAGGATTGCCGTGCGGACATCGCCTCGGCTCACCTTTGGCCGGCCTCCGAAAGATCCACCGAATGGCCCGCCAGGGCCCATTGGATACCCGCCGCGACGACCGCGGCCTCGGTGATGGCCTCTTTTGTGCTTGCCTGCGGACATGGTCATGATCTGTCGTTTGATGATCCATGGGGGTGTCATCGTGTAGGACATGTTTCTCCTTGTTGAGATATCGATACTATATCACGATATATCGCGATAGTGTCAACAACTTGCTGACGGTCATCTTTATTCCGACAATGATCCTGTGCGGCTCGCTACCGAATAGCGACGAACCCGTCCCACGACGTGATGGTTGTTCGCGAGGCGCCTTGTGTGACATCGAGCTCGAACGTGCGCGTTCCAGCATCGATCCTTGCGTCGATCGAGGCGTCGTCTGTGATCCACCGAATCCGCATCTCACCATCGTCCGGCGCGTCGATGCGGAACGTACCTGTGAACGCAGGGTGCGTATTCCGGAACATTATCAGCGCCAGTAGTCGCTGAACAACAGGACGCTTGAGATTGGAGGTGATCTCTTCAAGTGAGATATATGGACGGTTGATGTCGCGGCCAACGCCTGTACTCGCAAGCAGCTCCATATCGTTTGACGCTGCCACCAGACCTGCGTAGTACACCTGGGGGATGCCTGGGGCGAGGAATTGGATGAGTCGGGCGAAGAGATAGAGGTGGTCGTTGCATCCAAGAGCGGAGAAGAATGTCGAGTTCACCTGATAGAGATCCAGATTCGAAGCTCCTTCACCCGTCGCCAATGTGCTCTCACCTTCTGTTGCTTCGTCGATGTGAGCCACCAGCCTGTCGATCTGGGCAGAGGAGAGGAGCCCTGCTCGACTTCCGCTGGGCCCCACGTCGATCACACCTATGCCGTCGTGCGTATCGAGCACCGTGTAGGCGTTGCGTGGACTCACTGAGAGCCAGCGAACCAACGGGTCTGTCGACCCGGTATGGATGGCATGGAGCACAAGGGGTGAGAGTGCGAAGTCGTAGACCCTGTCGACGCGTTCGGCCACCTCGATCTGATCCTCATGGTGAGAGTGGATTTCCACCAGGGGCTTCATTCCCCGGACCGCAACTGCGCGATCCATGTCTTCGATGAAGTCATACGTGTCCTCGGTCATGAAGCAGGACGTACCTCTGGTCTTGACGGCGTACCCAATGGCGTCGAGCCGGATCTGGTTGACACCTGCGGCTTCGAACCGATCCAGGACATCCATCAGGTACCTGTGCGTTGCGTCGCTGCTGATGTCGAGGTCGATCTGGCGGGGAGTGAACGTCGTCCACATGGTCCGGTGTGTCCCATCGGCCATCGACACCTCCGTGAATGGATCACCGGGTCGTGGCCTGTATATGGCTTGCAGTTCCTCCGGGAGCGCGCCGCCGGGAAAGACGGTCCGGCGTTCAAGAAACATTCCAGCAAAGAGCGAAGCATCGCCATGGTCAACGAAGTCGAGGAACTGTGATGACTCGTCTGATAGATGATTGACGATCAGATCTGTCATCACATCGTGTGTTCTCGACAGTGTCTCTATGTCCTCCCATGTGCCGAGGCGCGGGTCGACGGCAGTATGGTCGATCGGATCGAAGCCAGCATCGGCCCCATCAAAGGGAGTGAAGAAGGGCAACACATGTACTCCTGTGAACACACCGGCGAGCGTGCCATTGAGAAGATGTTGAATCGTCGAGAGGTCCCCGCCGCCAAACCGATCTGCATATGTGATGAGCTGAACACCGTTTCGCATAGTTTGCAAGCGTACCTACCGCCGTTGAGTCTCAATTTGCGGACGGACAGCCCATGGGCTTGCTCGGAAGTAGGCTGAGTGTCAGCAGAAGGCCGCAATGGGATGTCCGGAGGATGCTGTGACGTATGAGGCCGTGTACGATCGCTCGATCAAGCACCGCGAGGAGTTCTGGGCCGAGGCTGCCGGTCTCATCGACTGGGACGTGGTCCCACAGTGGATGCTTGATTCCTCTAACCCTCCCTTCTACCGGTGGTTCCCCGACGGCGTGCTGAACACGTGTTACAACGCGCTCGACAGACACGTCGACGGTGGTCGCGCTGATCAGCTCGCCCTCGTGTATGACTCCCCGGTGACAGACACGAAGCGGACGTTCACCTACACGGAGCTGCGTGACGAGGTAGCAAAGCTCGCTGGTGCGCTCACAGATCTTGGCGTCACGAAGGGTGACACCGTCATCATCTATATGCCGATGATCCCCGAAGCAGTGATGTCGATGCTTGCATGCGCCCGCATCGGTGCAATTCACTCCGTTGTGTTCGGTGGGTTCGCAGCGAAGGAACTCGCTACGCGGATCGATGACGCAAAGCCCGTTGCCATCATGTCGGCGAGCTGTGGAATCGAGCCGGGCAGAGTTGTTGAGTACAAGCCTCTTCTTGATGCAGCGATCGAAATCGCAGATCACAAGCCAAGCTCGGTGATGATGTACCAGAGACCCGAGGCTGAGGCTTCGATGGTTGGAGGAAGGGATGTTGATTGGGCCAGTGCCGTGGCCGCCGCGTCATCCCATGATTGTGTGCCGGTCGGAGCGACAGATCCTCTGTACATTCTCTACACATCGGGCACAACAGGTATACCGAAGGGTGTAGTGCGTGACAACGGAGGACATGCCGTTGCGCTGGCGTGGTCGATGCACTCCCTCTATGGCGTCAACCCAGGGGATGTCTACTGGGCGGCGTCCGACGTGGGATGGGTCGTTGGTCACTCCTACATCGTGTACGCACCACTCATCCACGGATGCACCACGGTTCTCTACGAGGGAAAGCCCGTCGGGACGCCGGACCCTGGCGCGTTCTGGCGTGTCATCTCCGAGCACGGAGTCAATGTCCTCTTCACTGCTCCAACCGCATTCAGGGCGATCAGACGCGATGATCCTGAAGCGGCATACATGGAGCCATATGATCTCTCGGGTTTCAGGGCTCTGTTCCTCGCAGGGGAGCGATGTGACCCCGACACATTGCATTGGGCTGAAGAGAAACTTGGAGTACCGGTCATCGACCATTGGTGGCAGACGGAGAGCGGATGGCCGATGGTGACGAATCCCATCGGCATCGAAATGCTCGAGGTCAAACCGGGATCGCCGACGGTTCCCGTACCCGGCTACGACATCAGGGTTCTCGATGACGATGATCGGGAGTGTGAAGCGAACCAGATCGGAGCCATCGTGGCAAAGCTGCCTCTCCCACCAGGGGCACTGCCGACTCTCTGGAACGCAGACGAGCACTTCGTCGATTCCTACCTGCGCCGTTTCCCCGGTTATTACCTCACCTCCGATGCTGGCTACAAGGATGAGGACGGCTATGTCTACATCATGAGCCGCATCGATGACATTATCAACGTGGCTGGCCACCGTCTGTCAACAGGTGCGATGGAGGAGGTTCTCTCGGATCATCCTGATGTTGCTGAGTGTGCCGTGATAGGAGTTGCCGATGACCTGAAGGGCCAGTTGCCTGTCGGTTTCGTTGTGCTCCAAGCAGGTGTCGAACATGACCATGTTGAGATCGAAACTGAGTTGGTGGCGATGGTCAGGGACCGCATCGGCCCCGTCGCTGCCTTCAAGACAGCGATCGTTGTTGAGCGTCTTCCCAAGACCCGGTCAGGAAAGATCCTGCGCGCCACCATGCGCAACATTGCAGATGGTCAGAAGTGGAAGATGCCCGCGACAATCGATGATCCGGCCATCCTCGAAGAGATCGCCGAGGCTCTCGAGAGTCGTTGAACCCCGCGTCGCTCCCCCCGTAGCTCAGCGACAGGGCATGAGCACGGTGGTGAACTCAGCGGGTGTCGAGCCTGTGTCGGCGATCGGGCCGCTACACCAAGCCCATTTAAGAGCGATGCTTCATATCCGGCGCGTATTTCCTCGTGGGTCATAGGCTGACCCGATGCCCTCAACGAAGAAGAAGTCGCCGACGAAGGAAGGCCGTGTCGAGCGTCGGCGCGAGAGGCGTCTTCGGCGGCATGTCGGCACAGCCCTTCTCAGTGTTGCAGTCTTCTTCCTGTTTTGGCTGACGCGTGCGGATTGGTCACCAGATATGCGATTCTGGAAGGCGGCAGGTGACGTCGGGTTCTTCCTCCTCTGGGCGACGGTGGTCATCGGTCCACTCGCCAAGCTCTGGAGACCGGCACGCAAGCTGATTCCGTGGAGGCGCCAGCTTGGCATCTGGTTCGCGATCGCTGCCTCGTTGCATGCCCTTCTCATCCTCAACGGGTGGGCGCGGTGGAGTGTCTCGAGGTTCTTCGGCTACGAGTTCATCCCTGAGCTGGGACGGGAGGCTCGTTGGGAGCCCGGCTTCGGTCTGGCGAACCTTCTTGGTCTCACGGCACTTCTGGTTGGTCTGGTGCTTGCTGCAACATCTTCCGACTGGGCGATGCGTGCGCTGGGGAGGCCAGCTTGGAAGTTCCTTCACACCGGGGCGTACTTCGTGTTCTATGTCGGGTCGATCCATGCGCTGTATTTTCTGTTTATCCACTACACGGTTTCGTTCCATAAACAGATTCCCCCTCCCGACTGGTTCCGCTACTGGTTCCTCGCCATGGTCACCGTTGTAGCGATACTCCAAGGCGCGGCATTCGTGAAAACGGCGCGAACAATGAGAACCGAGACGTCTGCAATCGCGTGACGTCTGAGCGGGTCAGGTCACATGCGGTGTGAACCGGACTCGAGTTCGATCGCGATGTGGGCCTTGTATCCCTCGCGCGTGCTGGACCGGGATTCGTGCGTATGGCGTGTCTCGGGATCCACTCCTGAGATCACCGGTTTTTGACGGTGCCTTGAGCAATACGCCATGTTCTCATCGTGCCCCCCCTTGCTTCGATGCTCCAACAGTGGCGGTTCGACCCGTCCGCGACGAGGTTGGTTGTCGATCCTGCCCTACGATGACGTGACCTACGAGTTTGAGAGGATGCACATGAACGTTGAGCTGCCGAAGCGGATGGCGACCAAGGCGATCCATGCAGGAGAGATCCACGATTCCTTGGGTGCGCATACGGCCCCGATATATCAAACCTCGACGTTCACGTTCGAAGATATGGATGCCGTCGAAGCAAGTGCTGCAGGCACGAGCGATGCGTACATGTATGGCCGCGGAGCCAGTCCGGCCCGAGCTGCCTTGGCTCGCAAGCTGGCTGCTCTCGAAGCGTTCGGACTCGCGACCGGGACCGAGGATGTTTCGGCGGAGATCTTCAGCTCCGGAATGGCTGCGATAAGTGCCACGCTCATGGGACTTGCAAAGGCAGGCGATCACATCATTGCGCAACAAGTGCTTTATGGATCGGCGGATCATCTGATCTCTGAGGTGCTGCCAACGTATGGTGTGACGAATACGCGGATTGCTGGGCTTGACCCTGTGGAGCTCGACCGTGAGCTCACCGCGAATCCGACCACGACCGTTGTGTACGTCGAGACGCCAGCCAACCCGACTTTGGCGCTTGTGGACATCGCGACAACCGCGGACATCGCCCACGCCCATGGCGCTCGAGTTGCCGTGGACAACACCTTTGCAACGCCTGTGTTGCAGCGACCGCTTGAACATGGGGCAGATGTGGTGGTGCACAGCACCACCAAGTTCATCAATGGACACGGGACGGTCATAGGCGGCGCAGTCGTCAGCAACGATCAGGTTCTGATGGAGGAGCAGATCGCGTCCCTTATCCGCTACCTGGGCGGAGTGCCGAGTCCTTTCGATTGTTGGCTCACCAACCTTGGACTCAAGACTCTCCCGCTGCGGATGCAGCAACATTGTTCCAGTGCAATGACGGTCGCTCAGTTCCTTGTGTCGCAGTCAGCGATCACCGCGGTTCGCTACCCGGGGTTGGAGAGCGATCCTCAACATGGCATTGCCCGCAAACAGATGGACGGATATGGAGCCATGGTTGCCTTCGATCTTGGTAGCTACGATGCTGCAGCACGCTTCCTCGACAGGGTCGATCTGTGCACCCTTGCCGTCAGTCTTGGGAACATCGACACCCTGATCGAGCATCCCGCGTCAATGACCCATCACGTTGTTCCTCCGGAGGAGAGGGAAGCCTCGGGGATCACCGACGGACTAATTCGTATGTCTGTTGGACTCGAATCCATCGACGATATCGTTGACGATCTGGAACAGGCTCTCAGCGGATAAATGCCGCGTTCGCCGAATTGGGGGCGCTGTGGACAAATCGCCGCTATATTTCCTGCTGCTTAGGAACTCTCTCATCCGATTGGCCAGCTGGGTCTGCCCAGCCAATCACTTCGGCGCTGTTTTTGGTTCGAAGCGCAAGAAGGGCGCAGATTATGCGCCTCTGTGATTGGCGATTGGAGCCAAGAAAAGATGAAGAAGCTATATGTGGGAAACCTCCCATGGAGCACCAGCGAAGCTGACCTCCAAGCGATGTTTGACGAGTACGGTGACGTGGAGTCCTGCGCGCTGATCCTCGATCGTGAGACCGGCCGTTCACGCGGTTTCGGTTTCGTCGAGCTCGATGATGAAGGCGCCGACAAGGCGATGTCCGAGCTCAACGGCAAGGACATTGACGGACGTGCGCTTCGTGTCAACGAAGCACAGGACAAGCCACGTCGCTCCGGCGGCGGCGGCGGCGGCGGCGGCGGCGGCGACCGCTGGTAGCAGCGACTCGTTCAACCGAATTGGAAGAGGGCCCCACTCGGGGCCCTCTTCTTCGTTTCCACTGCTGAG
>JAMBLH010000080.1 GCA_023336875.1 Actinomycetes bacterium | reverse complement strand
TCGCCTCCCGATACGGTGAGTGACAGATCCTGGAGGATGCGAACAGCCCCTGCACGAACAGAGACCTCAACCAGGTCTGCAATCTTCGCCACGTCAGACACCAGACGGAGTGTATGACTCGCGAGGGAGCTGTCGATCCGCGGCCGGACCACCGACGATTGGTCGACCTCGGAGCTCGTCCCAGGAGTCAGGACGAACCTGCTGTGCCAGCGTTTTCTGACGCGCGTCCCGCCCTGTGGACGCTGCGTGCTCCTCCGAGTGCAAGTAGGCCGAGAACTACCATCGATCCGAGCGCCAACTTGAGTTGGGTGTCGGGATCGAGAGGCACCGAGCTTCTCTCGGTGTCGAACTCGACATACCTGCTTGGCTGGATCGCCACGATGTACTCGTCAGTTGGCACAGCGGCAGCCGTAGGTGGTGCGGACAGTTCGGCGAGTGCGTGTGTGTACTCAGCAAGAACCACAATCTGGTCCTCGCTCAGAGCGGTGGCGAACCCCGGCATGTCTCCGATACCTACCCGGATGATCTCGACGAGCTGGGCATTGTCGAACGGCACGTTGATCGGCATTGCCGAAGCACCTTCACCAATGGACCCGTGGCAGGCCGCACAGCTCGCAGCGTAGATGGAGGCGCCTTTCCCTGTGGGAAGCGTGCCGGTCGGTGTTGCTTCGGCGGATACGTCTGTTCCGCCCTGGAAGGCGACGCTGTACGCCGCCAGGTCCTTGATCTGGTCCTCGCTGAGGTCGCTGCTGAAGCCAGGCATCGAGCCGACACCATTGGCTATCGCATCCAGAGTCGCGTCGACATCGAACACAGAACTCTGCAACGAAGCCGCTATCCGACCTTCGCCAGCCGCCCCGTGGCAGGCAGCACAATTTGTCTCATATAGCTCGGCGGGCCCCGCTGATGTAGTGGACCCCTCGCCGTCATCGTCCTCGATCGGATCCGCTGGATCGTCCGTCTGCATTCTCATCGAGTACACAGACACAGCTCTGATCTGCTCGCTCGTGAGTGACTCGGAGAAACCCGGCATCACACCAACACCGCTGGCTACTGCCAGGGTGGTCGCCGACTCGGTCCAGACAGATGCCTGCAGAGATGGCCCGGCCGTGGTGCCCTCACCCGACGCACCGTGGCAGAGAGCACATTGGGAGGAGTACAGGGCACCGGCACTTGCGTTATCCGGCGGGAGCGTTGTGATTGCAGGAGCATGCGTCGTGGTCGTTCCGCCACCGATCGTGATGATGGCCGTAGCGGTGGGGTCGGACGGGTCGCTTACGGTTCCCTGGTCGTCTGTGACATCGAGGTTCACGGTGTAGGCGCCATCTGCTTCAAAGGTGTGATAGAGCAGGCCGACCTCGTCGACATTGCCCGACACCGTGGGTGTGCCGTCGCCGAAATCCCAGGAGTACGAGACGATCGTTCCGTCAAAATCCACCGAGTCGGTGCCGTCGAACACGATGATCGTGCCGACCTGACCGGTTGTCGAGCTGGCCGCCACAACAGCTGTTGGCGGCTGGTTCGCCTGTCCGGTGGCGGGAGCTGCCGACATGATTCCTAGAACAGCCGCGGCCAGCAAGCCGCCCAACGCCAACCGAGGCTTCTTCGACACCATTCCTTCGTCGCCACCTTCAAACGGAGACTCATGTGAGCTACGAAGAAAGTCTACACCAGGATCCAGCGATCCTGAATTGGTTAGTAGGCAACTCAGTCATGCCCTGTATACAATGATTTCTCACCTCGCGTTGGAGGCCTGATGCAAGGCATACGATTTCGGCGGCGCCACATCTCGCGCGCCGGAGTCTCGCTCCTCGTTGTGGTGCTCCTCTTCGTGGCGTTTCCGTCGCTTGCCACGGACGAGGACGCACCCGAACAGGGCACCGACGCAGAGGAGTCGGAACACTTCGAGCCGATCGTGCCTCGAAACGATCTGTCGATCGGGGGCGAGTTGTACCGCTCCGAGTGCTCCGCCTGTCATGCCGCAACCGGCATCGGGGGGACCCTCAGCTTCCGCGACAACGCTCCTCCGCTCAAGGGCTTCTCTGCGCTTGAGCTGGCGGCTGCGATACGCGGAGGCCCGGGTGAGATGCCCTTCTTCGGCCCGGACAGCATCAGTGACAAGGAGCTCGAGCAGATCGTGACCTATTCACTCTACCTGCAGAACCCTGAGGATCTCGGCGGTGCACCGATCGGGAGGGTTGGTCCTGTTATGGAGGGCCTTGTCGCATGGGCCGTCGGGATGAGCGCGATCGTCCTCGGACTCATGTGGATCGGAGATCGACGTGCCTAATCCGAGAGTCCCGCGGGTTGCCTTCGGAGTCACGATCCTGTCCGGTATCGGGTTGCTCGTGGTGTATGGGACCGGAGGTCAGCCCCAACTCGAAGGGCTTCTCTGGTTCTACGCGCTTGCAGGCCTCGGTGTCGGAATCATTGTGGGAGCCAACAACTATCTCCCGAATGAGGAGTCCGAGGAGGAGCGTCACCCACTTGCGAGTTCGGAGGAGATGCTTGCTGCGGCACGAGCCGACTTCCACAGGGCCGACGGTGGTGACGAGGCTCTCGACGCGGAGCGGCGTTCTCTGCTCCGCCTCCTCGCTGGCGCCTTCGCTGCCATTGGAGTCGCTGTTGTGTTCCCGATCAGATCCCTGGGCCCGCACCCCAGCGACGATCTCCGAGAGACAGACTTCGCAAAGGGAGTGCGGCTGGTAACAGTTGATGGAGCGCCGGTGAAGAGCGGCCAACTCGGGGTCGGTGAGCTGCTAACCGTGTTCCCGGAGGGTCACACCAGGGCGGGCGACTCCCCGACACTGCTCATCCGCTATGACGAGGAGGAGTTCCTCCCTGCGGGCGGCAGGGCCAGCTGGGTGACTGATGGCATGGTCGCCTACTCGAAGATCTGCACGCATGCCGCGTGTGCCGTGGGGCTCTACCAGAATGTCACCGGGCTGTTGCTCTGCCCCTGTCATCAGTCCACGTTCGATGTGAACAACGCGTGCACCCCAACGTTCGGACCGGCTACGAGGCCTCTTCCCCAGCTGCCGATCGCCATCGATTCGGAGGGCTTCGTAGTCGCCCAGAGTGACTATCCGGAACCTGTGGGTCCCGGATACTGGGACAGGATGAACAACGTATGATCCGAGGAATCGTCAGGGCTTTCGACGAACGGCTCGGCACGGCGCGGATGACACGAGAGGTACTCAACAAGGTCTTCCCCGATCACTGGTCATTCCTCCTCGGGGAGGTGATCCTCTACTGTTTTATCATCCTGGTGGCAACGGGTGTGTACCTCACGCTCTTCTTCGACGCCAGTCAACAGGAGGTTCTCTACGCGGGCAGCTACGTCCCGCTTCAGGGTGTGCAGATGTCGCGGGCCTATGCATCCGCGCTCGACATCACGTTCTCGGTGCGTTCCGGTCTCGTCGTCCGCCAGGTACACCACTGGGCTGCTCTCCTATTCGCAGCTTCGATGGTCACTCATCTACTCCGTACGTTCTTCACAGCCGCCTTCCGCAAGCCGCGCGAACTCAACTGGGCTGTTGGCGTCACCTTGCTGATGCTGGCCATGGTCAACGGGTTCACCGGGTACTCGCTGGTCGATGACCAGCTTTCGGGCACAGGCCTACGGATCGGCTATTCGATCGTTCTCTCGATCCCCTTCGTCGGCCCCTGGTTGTCATCGCTCCTGCTGGGCGGCGAGTTCCCCGGCGCCGACATCATCTCGCGTCTCTTCGTGCTCCACGTGATGATCGTGCCATCCATCATCACGCTGCTGCTAGTGGTCCACATGGTGATCCTTGTTCGCCAGAAGCACACCCAGTTCCCCGGCAGAGGGCGAAGGGAGGGCAACATCATCGGGCTCCGCCTGTGGCCGACCTATGCAATGAAGGCCGTTGGCGTCTTCTTCCTCACCGGTGCGGTCCTTGCGCTGATGGGCGGCCTCATTCAGATCAACCCAATCTGGATGTTCGGCCCGTTCCGTGCAGCCGACGTCAGCTCCGCATCACAGCCCGACTGGTATGTCGGGTGGCTCGAAGGAGCGTTGCGCCTCATGCCGGCCTGGGAGCTTCGGGCCTCGCCCTTCGAGGTACCGAATCCGTTCTATCCGTCCCTCGTGCTCGCGGGTGGAGTGTTCCTTGTCCTTTACGCCTGGCCGTGGATGGAAGCTCGCCTGACGCGTGATCACGAGATTCACCATCTTCTCGACAGACCGAGCGAGCGACCTGTCCGGACACCGATCGGGCTCGCAGCAATCAGCTTCTTCGCCGTGCTGTTCGTTGCAGGCGGCGACGACGTGATCGCCGTATGGCTCGACATGTCCGTCAACACCATGGTCCGCATCCTCCAACTCCTTGCAATCGTGCTGCCGATCGTCGTGTTCCTGGTCAGCAGGAGCGCGATAAGGCTGCGGCTCCGCAAGCAACAAGAGAAGGCTGAACCGTTTTGCCCACGGGTCGGGCATTCCCGATGGGAGGCTCGCACGTTGGCCGCGCTGGTTCTGGTGTTCGTATGGTTCACGGTCACGTCCCTGTCGAGCCCTTCTCCCCACGTTCTTCCCGAAACATGGACGGCCAAGGCGAACGCCGGGATGTCCGGCGCTCAGATGTACGAGGCCGCGTGCGCCCAATGCCACGGCCAGAATCTCGAAGGTGTGTTCGGCCCCGCCATTGGGGCCGGAACGGATTCGGAAGATATGTCAGACACGCTGATCCAGGCGGTGGTGTTTGCAGGTATCGGCAAGATGCCGCCGATGCCCGGTGTCCTCACCGAGATACAGGTCCAAGAGGTCATCGCGTTCATACGTCAGCTACAGGGCATCGGCTAGTGACCACCAACGTCTTGATTGAGAGGATTGATACGTTGTCGAGAGACATGTTCCGCCGAAGCCATCATTCGGCTCCTCAACGAACGTCCCGATGCAGCCGGGCTTGCGCTTGGGGGATGCCCTCCGATTCGCCGGGGATGGGCGGCGACCAGGAGACGTGGGACGCGCAACCCGTGATGTTGATCCTGAACGACGGACGGTTGGTGCCCTTCAGCTTCTGAGGGCCAGCTCGCTCGGACGCGGAGACTGCTTCCCCAAGGGACAAGGCTGGCCGTCAGGGCAGAGTCGTCGTGAACATGGTTGTGTCCGGCGGTGGCAGAGTCGTCGTGAACATGGTTGTGTCCGGCGGTGGCAGAGTCGTCGTGGTGGTACTCGTCGTCGTGTCAGGAAGTGGAACGATCGCCGTTGTCGTATCCACGGTTTGGCCACCTTGGGTAGCGTGGCAGTCAGTACACAAAACCGGGATGGCAGCGTGGTCCCCTGATGCTGGGCCGTGGCAATCCGAACATGTTTCGAGACCCTCGTGCTGGTAGTGCGGAGGGAAGTGGCACCTTTCACAACTGGCGTCACCCTCGGCCGCCAGATCACGAAAGTCGTGGCCGCCGAGCCTGGTCGAGCCTTGTTCTGGACTATTGATCGCCCAGACCACTACGACTGTCAGCACAAGAAAGAGGGCGCCGCCGCAGACGACGACGAAAACCCGCATCCAGTGCAGGGTTCTACGCTTCATGATGTGCCTCAGCCGCGATGGTGATGTCGTTCTTCTCCAAAAGCATAATCTCGTTTGCAATATCGGTAGAACAGGGCTCCTCGTTGAGGGCACACCAAGAACCGCTAACTCTCACCGGTCGCCATCCCGCCATCGCAAATATAGTTCATTAGTACTAGACTAAGCTATTGAGGAATTATGATGATCGCGGTAGATATGGTGAGAATACGCAGAAGAGACCCTGATCTCCCCGTCCAGTCGGCGAGGCATCGGACGCCTCTCGCGGCAGAATCGGGGAGCCGCAGGGCCTCGGACTCTGAGGAGGACCGATGAACGCGATCATCGGTGCGGCCGCGATACTGGCTGCGTTCCTCGGGAGCATCGCACTGACGATCCGAGGACTCACAGGCCTATTTCAGCCACGCCACGCCACGGCTCGACGACTGCGGTTGCCTGTTCTCGTTGTTCTGATAGCGTCTGCCGTGTCAATGGGGGCGCTACAGGTCGCACTTCTCACCGACGACTTCTCGATGGCATATGTGGCTGACCATTCGGCGTCGACCACTCCCTTCGTCTTCAAGATTGCCACGGCCTGGTCGGCACTGGCGGGAAGCATCGTTCTGTGGGGATTGGTACTTGCGCTCTTCGTCTGGACCGTCTGGCGCAGCTTCAAGGCGCGCTCCGAGAAAGATCAGCTGTGGGCGGGGGCCCTTGGAATAATGGGGATCGTCAGCGTCTTCTTCTTCGGATTGATGCTGACCGTCTCCAACCCGTTCCAGGCCTGCACCACACCTGCAGCAGTTGGGTGCTTTGAGGCGACATGGGCCGTCTGGACCCCGGCCCAAGCAGCCGCGGAAGGCCTTGGTCCCAATCCCCTGCTCCAGAACCACTTCCTGATGGCAATCCATCCACCGCTCCTCTATGCAGGGTATGTTGGGCTCACCGTCCCATTCGCCTTCGCAATGGCAGCGCTGCTCATCGGCAGAGGCGGGGCAGCGTGGCTCGAGGCATCTCGCTCCTGGACGCTCGTGGCGTGGGGCTTCCTCACGCTCGGGATCGTGCTCGGTGGGTTGTGGGCATACGAGGTGCTCGGATGGGGCGGCTACTGGGCGTGGGATCCCGTCGAGAACGCATCGTTAATACCATGGCTCATCGCAACAGCCTTCATCCACTCCTCCATAGTGCAAAGACGGAGAGGCATGCTCCAGGCGTGGAATTTCGTGCTCGTGATTCTCGCCTTTGCCTCAACGATCCTCGGTACCTTCCTCACACGCTCAGGCATCATCAGCTCGGTGCACAGCTTCTCCCAGTCTCCGATCGGCCCGGTGCTGCTCTGGTTCCTGGCCTTCATCCTCGTTGTCTCCTTCGGTGTCTTTGCTGCCCGCATCGGCGACGTTGCATCTTCTCCTCGGCTCGACTCGATTGTGAGCAGGGAGGGGTTCTTCCTGGTCAACAACCTCATCCTGAGTGTGTTCGCCTTCGTCGTCCTGCTCGGAACGCTGTATCCGCTGTTCCTCGAGGCGGTCACGGGAGACACCGCAGGTGTCGGTGCACCGTTCTTCAATCGCTTCGCCATCCCCATCTCTCTCGTCCTTCTCGTGGCGATGGCCGCCGGGAGCATCGCACCGTGGCGGTCCGCATCCCCCACCCTGCTCTGGGAACGAATCCGCACGCCTGTCGTAATCTCACTGGCGGCGGGGGCTCTCGCAGTCCTCATGGACTATCGCGACGGCTACCTGCTGCTTGGATTGGTCGCGGGCGTCCTCGTGATCGCGGTTGCGGTACATAGGCTGGTCGTGAGCGCCCGCCGCCGAACTGCCAAGACGGACGAGAGCATTCCCGCTGCGATCGGCAAGACCCTCACCGGCGACCGGCAGTACTGGAGTGGCCAATTGGCCCACATTGGAGTAGCCATCCTGGCGATCGGCATAGCACTATCCTCGAACCTGGCCATAACAGAGACCTTCTCCGTCAATCAGTTCGAAACTGTGACTTTCGCGAGCATCGAACTCACGTACTTCGAGCCGGTGATCCGGCAGGAAGCGAACCGGGAGGTGCATGGCGCGAGGATCGTGGTGACTCGTGACGGAGAGATCGTCGGGGTGCTTGAGCCGAGCATCAACGACTACTTCATGCAAGGCCAGACGATCGGCACGCCATCGGTTGCAACCTCCTTCGGTGGTGACCTCTACCTAACCCTTGTGCAGATCGACGAGTCACGCGTCTCATTCAAGGCCCTCTGGTTCCCGTACGTCTGGCTTGTGTGGGTGGGCGGGGTGCTGATCGGGTTGGCCCCGCTGTGGGGCTGGCTTGGCCGTCGCCGTCGTTCGCGGGTGCCCAAGCAAGTCGAGGAGCGGACGCACCAGTGAAGAACCGCTACTACCTCATCCTGATCGGCGCCCTTACCGCCGTGATCATCTTTGGCGCAGTCGCCGGCGATCCGTCTCCCGAGGACAGGGCTCACGCGGTTGGAGCTCGGATCATGTGTCCGGTCTGTCAGGGATCGGCGATCGCCAACTCTCCCTCGGACACGGCGACGTCCATGATGGAGAAGGTCGATGAGCTCATCGCTGCCGGCATGACCGATGACCAGATCCTCACCTACTTCAGTGATCGGTACGGGGAGTTCATCATCCTGGATCCTGCCTTTGGTGGCAAGACACTGCTTGTCTGGCTGCTCCCGGCTGCCGCGTTCGGCATCGGCGTGGGGATGATTCTGCGACGAAGGAGAAGAATCGAACCCAATGTCGGTAGCTCACCATGAACGCGGTGTTCGCGAGAGAACGGCTCGAGGAGAGGCGCACCCAGGTCGTCAGAGATCTGGATGAGCTGGCGGAGCAGGTTCAGGACGGCCAAGTGGAACCCAAGACAGCGGAGAGACTGCGTGGGGTCTTTGCACAGGAACTGGCTGAGATAGGGAATGAACTCGCCGGACTCGCGGATGTCCCGGTTCCCGAGCCCGACCATAGGAAAGAGACCGAGCCGGCGCGAGGATTCTCGTTTCGAGGCGTCGTGGGTGCGGCACTCATACTCGCTGTGTTGACGGTGCTCATCGTGTGGGCCGGGTCGGGATCAGGGACAGACGGGGCCGACACCGAGGCTTCCTCGTCCGTGGCGATCGTTGATGGTGGCGAGATCAGTATCGCGACAATGACGACAGATGAGCTCGAGAATGCTCTCGCGAGCTTCCCCGCTTCTGTTGCGGTGCGTCTGGCTCTGGCAGACCGGCACCTGGCTGACGGTGATCAGCAAGGGGCCCTTGAGCATTACCTCGCCGTCGCCATGGGAGAAGCGTCGCCAATGGAGAAGAGTCGGGCTCTCGCCAGGGTGGGCTATTTGTCCTACGCCACAGGCCAGTATGAGCCGGCGAGAGAGTCGCTGCTCGAGAGCCTCGAACTGAACAGGGACAACACCGAAGCGATGCTGTATCTCGGATACGTCCTACTGAGCGGCTTTGACGATGCTGCCGGTTCGATCCCCTATTTCGAGGAAGTTCTCAGGGACCCCCTGATGCCGCCTGAGATCATCGACGCCGTTGGAGAAAAGCTTGCAGAGGCCAGGGAGAGGCAAGGATGAGCGTGCAGACGACCGACGCGGAACCGAGACGCGGAAAGACTCGGAGCTGGGTCATCATCGGCCTCGTCGTCCTGGGTGTCGGCCTCATGGTGGTTGTGTTTGCAGGCCGCTTCGGAATCGACGTGAGCTACGTTTCCTCCCCACTGATCGGCACTGAAGGTCCGTCACTCGAGATGGAATACCTGGATCGTCCCGAAACGCTCAAGACTGATGACCTCCTCGGCGAAGTGGTTGTCATGAACTTCTGGGCTTCATGGTGCGGCCCATGCAGGCTCGAGCATCCTGTTCTTGTCGAGGCATCCCAAAGGTATGCCGACAAAGGCGTTCGGTTCGTCGGCGTACTGCATCAGGACGAACCGGATCGAGGGTCGGCTTTCCTCGATGAGCTCGGGTGGGGAGTGGACTACGACTACGTGATCGGGGAGGGCTCGGGAGCTTCGATCGAGTACGGGATATACGGCATCCCCGAGACTTTCGTCATCGATCGAGACGGGATCATTGCGGTGAAGATCACGGGAATCGTGACGACTGTCTCACTCACTGCTGCGATTGAAGCAGTTCTGGCCGGTTCGTGATGGCCGGGAGAGCGGAGGTGAACGATAGATGCACGTACCTCTGGGAATGCTCCATCGCTTGAGAACTGGTTCACAATGTGACTTTTGGCCCTGGTTCCCGTCTTGTATCGAGTTCATCAATCGATTAGACTGTGACTAAGGAAATGGGTCGGTGACGACAACGGCCAGGCCAGTCAAGAAGTTAAGTCGAGTTCTTGGGAAAGGAATGAGAACAATGTGGGAGCGGTTGAAAGCGACCGGTAGGGCGATCAAACATAGGCGGTTGACCTTTGCACTTGTGGTTGCCTTCCTTACGATCGGAGTGGTCGGCGGGCTCTACGCCATCCAGACAGGCGCCACATTCAGTGGCCAGACCCAGGCAGGAGACCACGAGTGGTGGCAGGACATCGCAGGAAACGGGTTCTGTGAGAACTGTCACACAGATGTAGCGGGCGACATCCTAGCTGGCCCGCACGGCATTGCGGCGGATGGCGATTCGGATTGCAGCTTCTGCCACACGCCCGGCGGTACGGACCATGCCGCAGCCTCTTCGGCATGCACGGATTGTCATAGCAACAAGGGTGGCGAGGTTGCCTCCCCGACTGAGGCGCACAGCGGGATACTGACAAGCCTGGGCGAGACTGCCGGGGATGCGAGTCAGACGTGCCAGTCGTGCCACACGCACGCCGAGGTTGACATGACCGTCTACGCAGACGCTCCGATCCCACTACAGATGGGTACACCACCGTAAGCAGTTCCCTGAGCGACCGGAGAATAGGAAGAGATGACGGGGCCACCCGCAGCAGGTCGGGCGGCCCCCCTCTCGTAAGTACGAGACCCGCGTGTCGACAGGTAACCTTCAGGTTCGG
Source organism: Actinomycetes bacterium (assembly GCA_023336875.1). Classification (GTDB taxonomy): domain Bacteria; phylum Actinomycetota; class Acidimicrobiia; order Spongiisociales; family UBA5794; genus B3-G11. The sequence continues at coordinate 3,717 of JAMBLH010000080.1, read as the reverse complement.
GACCCAATCGTATACCGTCCCCGGTTGATTGAGAAAGCGCAGGGAGCCCTGGTGACATCTTCTGAAGCCGATCGCCCCGGTAGCGATACAACCCCCGATAGCGGCCCTGTTTCCAAAGACGGCTCGTTCCACATTGACGTCGACCTAACGCCAGACGATGACACGTCCTCTCGCCGTCGCTCCAGAGGTCGCTGGGTCGGCGCGGGGATCGTTGTGCTGCTCGCTTTGGTGGCGGCGGGCTGGTTCTTCTTCGTTCGCAACGGCGAACCCGCAGGACCGCCGGCACCTGTCCTCGAGACGACCATCGAGACACCGCTCTCGGGCGCCGTGGTCGTCACCGACTGGTCCTCGCCTTCTGCTGTGGCTGTCGGCGGAGACCGGATCTACATCCTCGACACCGGCAACAACAGGATCCTCTCGATGGATCGGGAGGGGGTTGTCGACAACATAATCTGCGAGACCGACGAATGCGCCCTCCTCCTCGATGCCCCCCAGGACATGGAGTATCACGAAGGCCTCTTCTACGTGGCAAACACCGAGAAGGGACAGGTCGATGTGGTCGATGCGACGGGCACGATCATACGAACCTACGAGCTACCTGCCGAACCTGGCGACCTTCCGCGTGCGACCGGCGTCCATGTAGCCGACGACGGCTCGGTGTACGTGTCGGATTGGACTTCGGGAAGGGTCGCCATCTTCGAGCCAGATGGTGCCTTCAGGCTGTACTTCGGTGAGGACACCGTCGGGGTCTTCGAGTTCACCGATCCCACGGGGTTGATGCTCGATGATGACGGGAACCTGTACATTGCCGAGTTCTCGCTGGGTCTGGTTCGGAAGATCTCACCCGTTGGACGAGAGCTAGCCATCTTCTCGATGATGGGTAGCGTGACCACGGCTTCCGAGGCGTCCGATCTCATCATCGATGACAACGGATTCCTGTATCTGGCCGACTCCAAGAGGTCGGTGGTGCACGTGTTCTCGAGAGGGGCCCGCCGCCTCGGGCTCATTGGGTTTTTGGATGCCTCGCGATCAGACTCACCTCTCGCCCTACTCCGTCCTCAGGGACTCGCGACGGATGGCAACCAGCTCTTCGTCATCGACTCGGAACGTGGACTACAGATCTATATCATCGACCCGAACTACTTCCTGTTCCAACGAACGGAATAGGGCAACCAGTCGAGGTGCTCCGAGGCATCGATCAGAATTGGGGTGAGAGACTCGGTATCGGGTCACATGCCGTCCAGTTCAGCGTGGCAGCTCGCGCAGGATCGCTCGCGCCAATCGCTGACACCGTAGGGGTGCTCGAATTCGAGCCCGCTCACGTCGAGATCCAGAAGCACTCCACTGGTTCCAGGGCCCTGCCCGACGATGAGGTGACACACGTTGCATTCGTTCGAGATAACGCTGCCGCTCTCATCTGCCTTCTCTCCGTCGTGGCACCGGAAGCAGCCCTCCCATGACAGGTGCCCAATGTTGTACTGCCTCGCCCGGTAGTCGGTCTTCATCTCGGGGAAGAAGTTGACGTCGTAGATGTCGATCAGAGCTCGGGCCGCTTCGTCGATCTCGGTCGGATACGCCTCGGCGGCATCCGGGTACTCGGTCGCGTAGAAAGCCTGGAGGCTGTCGGGGATACCCTGATGGGCGGCATCGCGATCCTCGTAACCGTTGAGGAGGACCTGCATGGCGATGTCCTTGATCTCTGGCAATATATCGGGGATGATTCCGTTGGACAAGGCGTTGTTGATCGACCGGGAGGCGGGTTCGAGGGGGTGGGCTGGCCGGTTGTGGCAGTCGAGACAATCGAACCTCCGAACCACGGAAGCCGAGTCACTCGCCAGCGGGACGTACTCCCCAGGAGTCGTGTACTCGCGCTCGGTTCCGTCTTCTTCGATGACCCGAACCCAGGGGATGTCCTGGAGCTCATGGTCCGTCGCGATGTACTCGACGACCGTGCCACCGCTCGTATGCCAGTGCACACCACCGGGTTGATCAGGTGTGGATCCGGCGTCACCGAGATCAAAGAGGAAATTCACCGTCCACGGGCTGCTTGCATCGTCAAGGCTGTAGTACGTGGCACTCCTCACCTTCGTCCCCAAGAAGTTGTCACGCCAGTGGCACTCCTCGCAGATCGCCTCCGCGGATCTCATTTCGATCGGCGTCTCCACTGGGCGATCGTACGTGTCGGTGAGAACACCCCAGAGCTGCTTCATCCCGTTGATCTTCGCGTCGATGTACGCCTCAGTTCCCGGGCCGATGTGACACTCGACGCACTTCACCCGTGCATGGGCCGACTCCTGATGAGCCACGGCCTGGGGCTCCATCGGCGTATGGCATGCGTCGCCACAGAACGATGTGGAGTCGGTGGCCTCATACGCCTGGAACCCGACGAACCCCACAACGGCAACGCCTGCCGCGCTGAGGGCGAGGAAGAGCCACAGACTGCGCATGTATCGTGGATCAGTCGGCTCGATTCGGAATGCAACTCGCTCACCACGTTTGCGCGCTGAAACAACCTGGATACGGATGGACAGCAGGAAGATGAAAGCACCCAAGCCGACTACGGCAGGGATGGCGATGAAGGTGATCAGCGACCGGTAGGGGTTCTCGGTCTCAGACGTGAAGTCCTGGACGACAAGGAAGATGAATGCCATGCCGCCTGCAACCACGAGTGCGGCACCGGCCGCGGCTAGTGGGTGACGGTATAGCGAGACAACGCGCCGACCATTGCCTGGCCCGGATGACGAGTCCTGTGGTGGTTCGGATTCGCCCACGCGATCATCATCGATGATGTGCTCCTTCTTTCGTCCGTCGTGAGGTGCTACTGGGTCGATTCGCCGCCACTCCACGACTCGATGCCAATGGTACGCCCTTTCCTGTATTACGTAGTCTACAACTCCGCAACTACCAGAGGGCCAGGGATACTCGAAACGCAGGGAGGGTTGACACCTCGAACCAACACGACAGGAGAACTGGATCCATGGCGACGATCGATGAGAACGAGATCGTTCTCATCGACTTCTGGCCCGCCCGGTGCGGTTCGTGCCGTTTCGCACCGCCCCGTCGAACAACTTGAGACCACAGCGGAGTGGACGCTCTTGGCTGTGGGTCAGTCCGGAGGGGGGTTCGCGGTGGAGGTTTCGTCGTCTTCGGCGCCCTCCTCGACCCCCTTGCGGAATTCCTTTGCCGACGCGCCGAGCGATCTCGCGAGTTGGGGTAACTTCGCGGCTCCGAAGAGGAGAAGCACGACGACGAGAACGATCAGCACCTCGGGTGCACCGATATTTCGGATGAAGGCGAGCATCGTCATGATCTTCCTCGGGTCGCTTGCGCCGATCCTACCGCGGCCGAAGCCTAATTCCTAAGTGAACTGCTAAACTATTGATGAATGCAGAAGAGCAGTATGTGTCGGTACCGGCGAATTTGGTTTGCGATAGCGGCAGCCGTGCTCGCGGCAGTCCTCCTACAAGGTTGCGCCGCCAGTTCGGCGGCAGCACCGATCATCGATCTTGATCGTCGCGAACCGATTCCTTCAATTGGGGAGGTGGAGCCTCAGACGCTGAGGATTGGTGTTGCTGCCGTTCTGTCACCGGAGGGCACGGTCGAAAGCTACGCGGGTTTGGCGGAGTATCTGGGCGAAAAGATGGGTCGGCCCGCGAAGCTGGTCCAGCGGCGAACCTACGCTGAGCTGAACGATCTCATCGACGCGGGAGAGGTCGA
>JAMBLH010000079.1 GCA_023336875.1 Actinomycetes bacterium | reverse complement strand
TGATCCTGCATGCGGGATCTGTCCAGTTTCTGAATGGTGTCTCGACCCGACCATCTACGAGGCACCCAAGCACCAGTCACGATTCCCTGGCTCGCCGCGCCAGCTCCGTGGTGCCCTCGTACGGGCCCACCTAGAAGGGACGGATCTCCACGAAGCCGGCCAAGCACTCAACCGCTCGGCCGCCGAAATATCTGCTGCAATCAACACCCTGCGTGCAGAGGGACTGGTGGCACCCGCCGACAGCCGCGAGTAATTGATGCGATGGTCGTCAGTCGTGTGTCGTCAGTCGTGTGTCGTCAGTCGTGTGTCGTTCAGAAAATTGGCAAGGAGGTGCTTGCCATGGATGGTCATGATGCTCTCCGGATGAAACTGGACAGCCGTAATGGGAAACTCCCTGTGCCGAACGCCCTGCAACACTCCGTCGTCAGAGTGGGCAGTTGCCTCGAGAGCATCAGGCAGGGTCGCTACCGCGAGGGAGTGATATCGGGTGGCATCGAAGGGGTTCGGCAGACCTGCGAACACACCTCTTCCGTCGTGTGAGATCGGCGATGTCTTCCCGTGACGAGGCTCGGGAGCCAAACCAATTGAACCGCCGAATGCCACAACCGCTGCTTGGAGTCCAAGACACACACCGAGAGTCGGTACCTGGGTCCCGAGCTCTGTCATGAACTCGACAGACAATCCCGCATCCTCAGGTCGACCTGGCCCGGGGGATATGACAAGGCGATCAGGGGCCAGTTGGCGGGCGTCTTCGATCGACAGCACATCGTTTCGATACACGATCGGATCGGCGCCCAACTCACCGAAGTACTGGGCAAGGTTGTAGGTGAAGGAGTCGTAGTTGTCGAGGATCAGCACTTTCAAGAAATAGCGCCTCCGGAATCCAAGAAATTGCCCATCCAGTCATAAACGTACAGAAGGGCCACGAACGCTACGACCAGCAGAGCGGCTGCAAGCACTATCTGAACGGGTCTTGGACCAGGGAGCGCATTGAACGTGCGTCTGGCGATCATCCGTATATGGCCTCTGCGTTCGGACCATCAACGAGCTCGGCGAACACGACAAGTCGCTGGCGTGAGCTGAACTTGGGATGGCACGTCGTGAGCGTCAACCACGCTCCCTCGCGGTCCTCCGTCACCCAGATCGCGGTCGGTTCGACGATGATCGTCTCTCGAACCTCATAGGTGTGCACTCCAAGGCCTGTCTCCACCTCGATCACGTCGCCTACTGAGAGCTCGTCGAACTCATGGAACGGAGCTCCATAGGTGGTGCGGTGTCCAGATATGACGGAGTTCCCAGGCTGACCTGGGAGAGGTGTGGACGGCATGTGACCAACCCCGTTCTTGAGATCGGTCCTCGATACTCCTTCGACGATCGCCCACCCGTCCTTGAGTCGGTCGAGCGAGGGGATACTGATAATCGCGAACGCCTCGTGCTCAGGTGGCGCGGCCTCAACCAGAAGCGTCGCAGGTGGCAACGAACCGTCTTCGGATGCGCCGTCTGCCGGTGGGGCCTCACTCTGAGAGGAACTCTCGGACCCATCCGAGGCGACGTACGGAACCTCTTCAATTTCGGCCGAGCTGAAGTATTCCTCCGCCTCCGCCTCGAGGACGGAGTTGTTCTGCTGCGCAAAGAACGTTGTCACGAAGAGTTGATGCGCCACGAACCCAAGGAGAAACAGGCCGAGCCAGACGCTCGTCCACCCCACAAACCGAATCATGCGCACAGCAATACCTTCACGCTTGCCAGACGCTTGGTCTGTTCCGGCTCTCTCAGTCAGGGTGTTGCTCATCTTCGTGCAGGCTACCGCGATATCTCGGATGCAGCGACAGGATCCTGGATTACCGGCGCCGAAGTCCGTCGATGACAGGTCATCAGTCAATCCGACAATCGTCGTCGAGAATCGGATAACCTATAGCTCATGCCCGTATCAAAAGGCCGCAAGAACACCAACAAACGCCCAACGCCGCCGTCGCATAAGCCCAAAGCTATCGACGAGAAGGGGCCATCGCCCACGTGGTACGTTGCCGTGATGTTCGGACTGATGGCACTCGGTGTCGTCATCATTCTTCTGAACTACATGGGAGTCTTTCCCGGCGGAACAGCAAACAAGTACCTGGTCACCGGACTTGCAGGTATCGGCATCGGTTTCGCGATGACGATGAACTACCGCTGACTGGGACCTAAACGCGGGTACGGAGGTGGAAGTTGTGCACCTCACCATCCACAGGTGGGGATAAGTCGCGAAAACAGTTCGCGGTCCTCAGACCCGAATCATGTCCTCACGGCAGTGACGCGGCGGCGCAATGTTTCCTTCGTGGGCCTCTGTCACCGTAAGAGACAGTCCGCATACCGAGCAGACGTACGGCACATCAACCTCCCGTACATCTTCGAGGTCCGGCTCGGCAGGAGGACCTGTCGCTATGAATCTGATCGACCAGATCGTCCCGATCAGAATCGCCGCACCGATCATCAAAGCGAAGAAGACCGCGGCCGTCACGCCAGAGACTCGATGATTGTCCCGTTGGACAAGCCTCCGCCCTCGCACATCGTTTGGAGTCCGTAGCGCCCGCCACTGCGCTCGAGTTCGTTCAGCAGCGTGGTCATGAGACGGGCACCGCTTGCACCGAGTGGATGACCAAGTGCAATCGCTCCTCCGTTGACATTCACCTTTCTCCAGTCTGCACCGGTCTCACGCAGCCACGCCCCGATGACCGGGGCGAATGCCTCGTTGACTTCGAACAGATCAATGTCGTCAATGGAGAGGCCGGCCTTTGCAAGCGCCTTCGCCGTTGCTGGGATCGGTCCCGTGAGCATCGAGACCGGATCGGTTCCGACGACCGAGAACGAGACAAAGCGTGCCCGGGGCTTGAGACCGAGTTCATCCGCCTTTGCCCGCGACATGATGAGCAATGCAGCAGAGCCGTCTGTGATCTGGGACGAGTTCCCCGCTGTTACAACACCATCCTCCTTGAAGGCGGGCTGTAGCGCCGAGAGTCCCTCAAGGGTCGTGGTTGGGCGAATGCCTTCATCGCGTGACACCTGTTCGATCGCTTCGTCGGTCTTCACCTCGATTGCAACGATCTCATTGTCAAATCGGCCCTCCTCTGTTGCCTTGAGAGCTCTCATGTGCGAGTCGTATCCATACGAGTCAAGTTCCCCACGAGGGATGTTCCATTGGTCAGCGATCATCTCGGCTGAAAGGCCCTGTGGAATGAGGTCGTTCTGATACCGCTTGCGCATCTTCTCGCCGAACGGCCTGCCTGTACCCGCTGACGACCCCATCGGCACCCGTGACATGGATTCAACGCCTGCCGCGACCGCCACATCGTAGGAACCGGCCATTACGCCCTGAGCTGCAAAATGAACAGACTGCTGGGACGAACCGCACTGCCGATCGATCGTCACGCCCGGCACCGACTCCGGCCACCCAGCTCCCAGGACGGCGTTTCGCCCAATGTTCCACGTTTGATCGCCGACCTGGGATACGCACCCCATGATCACATCATCGACGAGGACAGGATCGAAGTCGTTGCGCTCGGTAAGCGCCTTCAGTGTCTCAGCTGCAAGGTCTGCGGGGTGCCAATCAGAGAGAACCCCGTTGCGTCTACCAAGAGGCGTTCGTACTGCGTCGACGATCACTGCCTCGTGCACGGGTTCTCCTTGCTTGGAGTGGAGACGATCGGACTCGAACCGACGACCCCCTGGTTGCAAACCAGGTGCTCTCCCAACTGAGCTACGTCCCCTTGGGATGGCGGAAGTGTAGAACACGACATGGGACATACGACACACGACATACGACATACGACAGAACGTACTGAGCGCAGTGTCCCCCTGGCTGCCTACTCCTCAGGCGCCGGGTTTGAGCACCATCAGGATCATCGCGATCGATACCAGAAGCGTCATCACGTGGCCAAGATTGCCGAGACTCTTCATCTTCGCCATGGCATCTGGATCTGTTAGACCACGCTCGGCGACGATCTCCTCCACCTCTGCACCCTTTGGCTTGAACAGGAAGAAGCCCAGAGCAAGGCCAATGATCGCTACGGCGAAACCGACTGACACAAAGAGCATCTCGAACTCGTACACGGACTCAAACACCAGCCAGGTGCCGAAGACAAGGGTGACGAGTCCCGCAACAGTCATCACGCGTTGGTTCGTCTTGGCCACCTTGAGGCCAACAGTCATGATGGTCTCCGGGTCCTTCGTACGCGCCGCAGCGGCCATCAACCCCTCGACGTAGACACTGGCTCCGAACCAGAGTGAGCCGCCGAGTATGTGCGCAAGGAGAATCCATTTCACCATCTCATCGTCCTTCCATTGACGTTCGCGCCCGCAGCCTACCCGTCCGGAACTCCACAACGATCACGCCGACTTCTTCCCCGACGGCTGGGCGCGAGTGAAGCCTGACGGATCCCCCTGAAGGTCCACAACCGGTGCTGGTGTCGCTGTTCATCTGACTGATCGCTCTCGAGTTCTATTGCCGAGAGCGCTGGAGTCTGAGAAAGATTGGCTGTGGACCGGACCCGTCAGGCTCATCAGCCATTGTGCCCTGTGCATCCCGGGAGCGGTATCAGGGACAACCCTGATTTATGCGTCCTCCGGGGGCACAAAGCCTTCTTCGAACGCTCGTGCTGCCAGTTCGTGTCTGCTCGCAACACCGAGCTTCACGAATATGTGACTCATGTGGGTCTCGACGGTCTTGATGGAGACAAACATGGCTGCCGCGGTCCTGCGGTACGAGTAGCCGCGAGCGATGTACTCGGCAACCTCTCGCTCGCGTGGCGAGAGTCTTTCAAGGGACGGCTCTCCTGCAACAACATCATCGATGTCGAGAAGGAAACCCGCGATCTGCGGCGAGACAGGCATTGATCCAACCAACGCCTCAGAGACAAGCTCCGGCAGACGATCTCCCAGGGTGGATTTCACGAGATAGCCGTCGACGCCCGCCTGAAGCATCTTGACCACATCGCGCCTGTCGGCGGACACGGAGAGACACACGAATCGGCAGTTGATTCCAGCAGCCCTGACGGCGCTCACGACCTCTGCTCCCGAACCCGAAGGGAGGTGTACATCGAGAAGTACCCCATCAGGGTTTGTCGACACGATGGTGTCAATCGCTTCACGCACATCCCCAGCCTCACCAACAATCTCGAAGTCAGCGGCGAGATACTTGGCGGCGCCTGCGCGCAGGATCTCATGGTCGTCAACCAATACTATTCGGGGCCTTGTCACGATCGTTCCGACGACTGTCGTGCCGAGACTCTGACCTCTGTTCCGCGTCCTGGAGCGCTGTCGATCGTAACGTTGCCACCTATGGCAGCGACTCTGCCACGGACAGAATTCTCGAGTCCGTGTCCCTGTGTCGCGTGTTCAACGTCGAACCCCCTGCCCTCATCCCTGACATAGATCGCCACCGCACCATCCTCGATAGCGGCGTACAGGTCAATCCTCCCCGCCTCTGAGTACTTGGCCGAGTTGGTCATGGCTTCCCGAGCGGCACCGACCAACGCATCGAGCGCGGGATCCATCTCGGCGTCGACCCGAATGACTGCAGACACATCGACGTCGAACAGGTCCTCAATATCGCTTGCCACCTGCACGAGGGCGGTCCTGAGGGACCGCGGCGGCTTTGACGAGTACGCATCGACGAGTTTGCGGAGCTCACGCGTTTGACGTCTCGCAAGTTTCCGAACACGCTCAGAATCCTCAGCCTCGCTGTCGATTACCTGGAGTGTTTGGAGCGCCGAGTCGTGCAGTCTGTTCGCCAGTTCCAGTCTCTCGAGTTTTCGGGCGTTGGCCTCTCTCTCCGCGGTCAGCATGGCCACGGCGACCCTCCTCTCCTCGTCCGAGGTGCGGATCATCCCGAAAAGCCAGCCGAATATCACCGCATAGAGCACAAAGACAATGCTCCCGGCAGCAGATACTGCGCTCCTTCCCGATTGCAGGAGAAGGAAGGACTGCTGCACCACAAGGAGGAGTGAGCCAGCCAAGGCGACGCCCATCCCTCTGCCGTAGGCCAGTACGACCAGCCACGATATTGGATAGCCACCATGGAAAAGGTCCCCAGCATCAGCTGCGAAGGACGCGGTCGCGATTGTCAGGCACACGACGCCGTCTGAGATCAGAAACCAGGCGGAGGTAACTCGGGACTCCGTCTGAGCAACCCACCACGTGACACCTGTCCACACGGTCGCCAGCACCATTGCGCCAGCGGTGATCAGCTTGTCGGCACCCTCGTCGGAGGCAAGTGTCGTGGCCACGAGGAGGAGCATCCAGAACCACCCCAGCACACGCATAATGATGAGAAACCTGCGCATCTTCCACTCGAGGCTGCGCGTGATGTCATCGGGGGGCAGATCGCCAACCGAAATCGACAGTTCTTCGCGGATGTCAGGGTCGTCCACGATGTCTCCACAGTGAGTGGCAGCGAGACTACCAGAGCACGGCGACGGATTCCTAGCCGGACCTCGCATCCTAAGATTTTGAGATGGCGATCAGACAGAATCACTTCGCATGGGGCGTTGGCACTTCTGCCTATCAGATCGAGGGGGCATGGGACACGGATGGCAAGAGCCCATCCATCTGGGACACCATGGCCCACACGCTCCCGATGTCAGATACCGGCGATATCGCCTGCGATCACTATCACCGACTCGACGAGGATCTTGATCTGCTGTCCGAGGTCGGCGTGAATGCGTATCACTTCTCAGCCGCGTGGACCCGCGTGCTCCCTTCTGGCGTTGGAGAGCCAAACGCCAGAGGGCTAGCGTTCTACGACAGGCTCGTGGACGGACTTCTGGAACGGGATATCGAGCCGTGGCTCACCCTGTATCACTGGGATCTCCCCCAAGTACTTCAGGACCGCGGCGGATGGGCGAACAGGGACTCGGTGGAGTGGTTCACCGAATATGCCTCGCTCATGGCCGAACACTTCAGCGACCGAGTCACCCACTGGATGACCATCAACGAACCATGGGTCATCGCGGTACTCGGCCATCTCGAGGGATTATTTGCTCCTGGTATCAGCGATTGGCAGACGACCCTTGCCGCTGGCCATCACCTTCTCATGGCACACGGATCCGCCACCCGAGCGATTAAGGAACGAAGTCCTGACGCACAGGTCGGATTGTCACTTGATTGTCGACCAGCAGAGCCGGCATCCAACAGCTCCGCGGATGCAGCGGCAACCCATCACTTCGACGGATTCAGAAACCGCTGGTTCTTTGACCCTGTGTTCGGAAAGGGCTATCCCACCGACATGGTCGCCGCCTATGCGTCGAAGGGACGACTCGATCCAACGCTCATACAGCCAGGCGATGAGAATCTCATTGGAACACCGATCGACTTCTGCGGCATCAACTACTACACGTCAGTTCGCATAGCAGCAGGGAGCGAGGAGATGGACGAGGCGGAGGGGCCAGTCGGGATCGATCCTCCCAACGACTACACCGAGATGGGGTGGCTCGTCGATCCCGACGCTCTCGAACGATTCCTCCTCAGGGTTCACTACGAATGGTCCCCCGAGTCGATCATCGTGACCGAGAACGGAGCCTCCTACAGCACCGGTCCTGACGAGACCGGCGCAGTGCATGACTTGAGGAGGATCGAGTACCTCGACTCACACATCATGGCAACCATGAGGGCGCGCGAACGAGGTGCGCCGGTTGATGGCTACTTCGTGTGGTCGTTCCTCGACAATCTTGAGTGGCGCGCCGGGTACTCGCAGAGGTTCGGCATCGTATGGGTGGATCACAACACTCAGCAGCGCATTCTCAAAGACTCTGCCTACTGGTACCGGGACAGGATTGCGCAGGACTCCGCCGACTGATTGGAGAACGAGGTTGGTATCCTCGCGGTCTCCGAGAGGGCCTATAGCTCAGCCTGGTTAGAGCGCATCCCTGATAAGGATGAGGTCCCTGGTTCAAATCCAGGTAGGCCCACGGGAACGCTCCGCGTTCCTCGGGAGTTGCTACGCAACTCCAGTGAACCTCTCCACATGGGGTTTCTCCTATTTGGTCGGAAGTTCGACCACGCCAGAATCGCTCCGCGTCCACATTGCGTCCACGCGATCGGCGCGCCAGAGCGCGTCGAGGCGGTCTGTGGC
>JAMBLH010000078.1 GCA_023336875.1 Actinomycetes bacterium | reverse complement strand
GCCCTCGCCACGTTCGTCCATTTCCGAGATATTGGGGCAATGGCGATTTGCGTCGCAGCTATTGCGGAGATGGCACGCAAGGTCGGGGACATCGGATCGGTGATGTTTCTTGGTGGCGGCTTGGCAACGCTCTGGGAGTCCTCAGGCGTTGGGCTAGTGACGTTTCACGATGAATCCCTTGCCGAATTCGTCTCGCCTGAGGTGCGCTCATCGATGTCGGAGGACCTTCAGGAGCGCTTCGTCGAGGGAACTCTCGTCTCCTTCGACGAAGTCGTTGAGACCGCGCTGTCGTACAGAGTCGCGTGACTCTTGTGTGCGGTGTCGTACCGCTGAGTCAGCGACCGTCGAGGATGTCCTTGTAGGCGCGGAGATGTTGGACTGCGAGCGCCTTGTTGCCGAGTTCCTCGTGCAGCGTTGCAAGGTTGTATCTCGCATCTGCAAAGTGTGGTGCAAGTTCGATGGCCCTCTCATACGCAGTAACCGCGTCGCTCAGCTCGCCGAGATCCTGAGACGCCACGCCGATGTTGTAGAACGTTGTTGCATCGTCCCAATCGATTGATTTTGCAGCTTCGTACTCCCTGAGGGCCTCGCCAACCTCGCCCGCGGCGTGGAGCAGTCTTCCGAGGTTCAGGTGTGCGTCGGCGAATGTGCTGTCAATCTCTATTGCCCTGCGGTATGCATCCTCGGCGGCGAGCGGGTCTGTCGATTCGATCTCATCCGCAAAGACATACCAGTCGAGGGCCGAGCGCCCGTCCGCGCTCGCTATTGGAACTTTGGCAACTGACGCCATCCGATCCGTGACGGCGCCGACATCGAGGTCAAGAATGGTCTGTCCTGACACAGGCTCCCATGTTGTGGAGTCAACGCGAACTACAACGGACCGACCGCTCGCATCAAGCGAGACCTGGGTGAGCAGTGCATCGTCTGGAAGCTGCTCACGTAACATCACGACGGCTGATCTGACCTTGTGCGGCGGCACCCCGGACCGCACGAGTTCGGACACAGACCTCAGCAGGACGAGGTCCTGGAATGAGAACAAGAACTTGCCTCGCGCCCCAATCGTTGGCGTGATCGTTCCGTCGGCAACAACCGCTCGGATCTGCTTTGGGGACAGATCGAGCATGTCGGACACCTGACGAACGGAGAATTCGCTGCTCGTTGACCCGGCGTCCTGAGCCGCCATCACAACAAGCCCACGTGGAGAGCGTTCACTTCTTGGCGGTTGCGCGCTTCTTCGCCGGCGTCGACGCAGCCTTCTTGGCCGGTTTGCGTTTCTTCGCCGGCGTCGACGCAGCCTTCTTGGCCGGTGTGCGCTTCTTTGGTGCTTTCTCTTCCGGTTCACCAAGAGATGCCTTGAGCGCATCCATCAAATCGATGACCTGGGCCTTTGGTTCATCCCGCGGGGCAAATGTCATCTCCTGACCGGCGACCTTCTGTTCGATCGCGGCGAGGATCTTGTCGCGCACTCCATCGCTATACGCCTCAGGAGTGAATGCGTCGCTGGCGATCTGTTCCACGAGTTGTACTGCAAGCGCGAGTTCTGTCTTGTCCACCTCAGCGTCGCCCAGGTCAACCTCGTCGAATGCTCGGAGTTCTGTGGAGTAGCGGAGCTGCTGCATGAGGATGCCGTCCTCGAACGGCCTCAGGAGCACGAGGTAGTCCTTGCCCCGCGCCGAGTAGCGAGCAAGAGCTGCCCTACCGGTCTCCTTCATCGCTTCAGATAGAAGCGCATACGGCTTGGTTCCGCCCACCGCAGGGCCGACGTAGTACGCCTTCTCGTAGTAGAGCGGATCGATCTGATCAAGCGGAACGAATTCCTTGATGTCAATCGACTGCGTCGAGGGAACCTCCATTGCCTTGAGCTCCTCAGGCTTGAAGGTGACGTACTGATCCTTTGCGAACTCGTAGCCTTTCAGCAGCTCGTCACGGTTTACCGTGACCTCGTCTGTTGGGCAGTAGAGCTGCTGACGGACTCGGGATCCGCATGTCTCGTGGATCGAGTTGAACTGGATTCGGGCGCCAGACTCGCTGGTCGAAAACAGTTTGACTGGTATTGCGACAAGCCCAAAACTTATCGTCGCTGATGCTATTGATCGTGCCATAAGGGTTCCTGTATAGCACAGAGAGCGAAAAACGCCACTAAATATTTCCAGTTGCATGTCGAACGACGGTCTTTGTCTAGCATTTCGATGCATGACTTCTTCACCCACCTCACCCACTGATCGGCTCGGGTCCTACCGAGCCAAGAGGGCGATTGATGCAACACCGGAGCCTTTCGGGGGGACCGAACGAGGTCGATCAGGCATCTTCGTGGTCCAGAAACATGCTGCGAGCAGGCTGCACTACGACCTGAGGCTTGAACACGACGGTGTGCTCCTCTCGTGGGCCGTTCCTGCAGGGTTCTCCCTCGACCCTGAGGTCAAACGATTCGCCGCCCACACCGAGGATCATCCACTTGAGTACGCAGACTTCGAAGGTGTCATCCCAGCTGGTGAGTACGGCGGTGGGGAGATGGTTGTATGGGACAGAGGCGCACTCACCTGGGACGAGGATCCCGACACTGGCATGGAGAAGGGAAAGCTGCTCTTCTCGCTCGCGGGATACAAGCTCCACGGGCAATGGACGCTCGTGCAGATGAAGAAGAACCCCAAGGAGTGGCTGCTCATCAAGAAGCCAGACGGTTGGCATCGCAGCGCTGAGGACCATGTGTTTAACGAGCAATCGATTCTCACCGGCCTCACCGTGGAGGATCTCAGGACGGGTGAGGACACGCAATCGCGTCTCACCGAGGAACTTGTGGGTGCCGGCGCGAGTGATGGGTCAGTCGATGGCTCAAGCCTCGACCTCATGCTTGCCAGAACGGCCGATGAGCCGTTCAGCGACGATGCGTGGCTTTTCGAGATCAAATACGACGGCTACCGGCTCATTGCAGAAAAGAGAGATCGCATTGTGTCGCTGCGGTACAGGAGTGGACTCGACGCCACGGCCGTGTTTCCTGAGATCGCGTCGGCCATCCGGCGACTCCCGTATGACCAGTTCGCAATTGACGGAGAGGTGGTCGTCCTCGATAGCGATGGCACACCGAGCTTTCAGTTGCTACAACAGCGCGGTCGTCTTTCGAATCGCAGGGACATCGCGCATGCCGCTGCTCGACTTCCAGCAACGTTCTTCGGCTTCGATTTGGTTGGCTTCAACGGCCTCGACACCCAACCAGTGCCTCTTCTGGAACGCAAGCGTGTACTTGGCGAAGTGATGCCTCGTCTTGGACCTCTTCGGTTCGTGTACCACTTCGTGGGCATAGGAGAAGCACTCTTCGAGCAGGCCGAGGCCATGCAGCTCGAGGGTGTGATGGCAAAGCGAACGGATTCGAAGTACGTGGCTGGCCGCTCTGATCTATGGCTCAAAATACGCACGCAGAACATCGGCACGTTCGCCATTGTCGGGTTCACTCTCCCCAAAGGCAGTAGTTCAGGCATTGGTGCTCTCCACATCGCGGCCATGGCTGACGGTGCGTTGACCTACGCGGGTCGGGTCGGGTCGGGACTGTCCCAGGTAGCGATCGATCAGCTTCGAGCACATCTGGACGAGGACGTCAGTGATGCGCCATCCGCAGCCAAATCGCCGAAGGAGCGCGCGGACACCGTATGGGTGCGTCCCTCGCTTCAATGCACCGTCAGATACAAGGAGGCCACTTCGAGTGGAGCGCTTCGCCAGCCTGTATTCGAAGGATATGGCCCACTCGACCTCACGGAGATCACGGAACTCGAATCTGAGGAACGCGAAGTTCCCTCGCCAGCTGTCATCGATGGCCGTTCCACTGACCCGACCAACACGGACAAGGTGTTCTGGCCAGAGGACGAATACACCAAAGGTGATCTCATCGACTACTACACGGCAGTTGCTGACCATATTCTCCCTTACCTCGTGGACCGTCCTCTTGTTCTGGACCGCTATCCGGACGGCATCTACGGCAAGTCCTTCTTTCAGAAAAACGCGCCTGAGTTCATACCGGACTGGATAAGGACACAGAGAGTTGGCGAGGAGGCCAACGGCACGGCCTTCTTCATCGTTGACGATGTCGAGAGCCTCCGATACGTGGCGAACCTGGCATCGATACCTCTCCACATTTGGGCAAGCCGGCTATCGAACATTGGATCACCCGATTGGTGCGTGCTCGATCTCGATCCCAAGGATGCGCCTTTCTCTTCGGTCGTGACGGTGGCGAGAGCGGTGAAGAAGATCTGCGATGCAATGGGGCTGCCCAGCTACCCGAAAACGAGTGGCAAGACAGGACTCCATGTCCTCGTTCCGATGGGGCATGGCTTCGAATATGACCAGCAGAAGCTTCTTGGCGAACTCATCGCCCGGATGGTCGAATCCAGCAACGGTGACATAGCGACGACCGTGCGCGATCCAGCAAAGAGAGATGGCAAGGTGTACATCGACTATCTCCAGAACGGACGCGGCAAGCTCATCGTCTCCCCCTACAGCGTGCGGCCCGTGCCAGGCGCCACAGTGTCGGCGCCTCTCCGCTGGAGCGAAGTCAACAAGAACCTCGACGTTTCGAGGTTCAACATCCGAACCATGCCAAAACGCCTTTCGTCCATGAAGGACGACCCGCTCCTTGGAGTGCTCACCGATTCGCCCGATATCCGGGCCGGATTGGAGGAACTGGCCGTGCAGTTCAGCAGCGTTAATCGCTGATGTCGTCGTGAGCAATGAGACGTTCCATGTGGAGACGAATCAGTAGCTCACCCTCGACGCCGTTGCGGGCACCGAACTCCTCGGCGCGGTCCGTTCCCATGTATCGGGCGCCGATACGCGTCGCGAAGTGGACGATCTCGTCGAGGTCGCGTGAGATGGTCACGGGACCCTCAACAAGCACATACGCGTAGGGCGCCTCCTCGAGGTCGACGACCAGGGACGCTCTGGGGTCGCGAGCGAGGTGCCTGGCCTTTGCGCTCGTGTGCCACGTGTTGAACACAAGGTCATCGCCGTCGACCACGAACCAGATCGGTGTGACATGAGGAGCGCCACTCGCACGCACCGTCGCGAGCTTCCCGGTTCTCGTACCTGCCGAAAGGAACTCCGTTGCCTCTCCGTAGGTCATGTCTCGCATGATCTTCACCCCAGCCCGCTGGAACCTGTGACTTGGCTGTCTTCGCAGTTGACGATTACACCCGTCGGTACCATAGGCGGACCTGCACAAGGAGAGGAAACACACATGGACTACCGCACTTTGGGACGTACCGGATACGAGGTCTCTTCCGTAGGGTTCGGAGCATGGGCCATCGGAGGAACCTGGGGTGAGGTGAGTGAATCCGACGCAATGGCCGCCCTCAACAAAGCGGTCGACAGTGGGATCACCTTCTTCGATACGGCCGATGTATACGGCGACGGACGGAGCGAACGATTCATTGCACAGCTCCGCAGGGACAGACCAGAGACGTCGATTGTCGTCGCGACGAAGGCGGGTCGACGCCTCGACCCGCACACCTCGGACCTCTACACGCCCGAGGCGATAGAAGTGTTCATCGACCGCAGTCGCGAGAATCTTGAGATGGAGACGCTCGACCTCCTGCAGCTCCACTGCCCTCCACCGGACGTCTATTACCGGCCCGAGTTGTTCGAGGCGCTCGACGACATGGTCGCACGCGGGAAGGTGAGGTACTACGGGGTGAGTGTCGAGAAGGTTGAAGAGGCATTGAAGGCCATCGAGTATCCAGGCGTGGACACCATCCAGATCATCTTCAACATGTTGCGGCACCGGCCATCAGAGCTGTTCTTTCGTGAGGCGGTCGCACGCAGTGTTGGTGTCATTGTTCGTGTGCCACTTGCCAGCGGCGTACTCACAGGGAAGATGACTCCATCGACCGAGTTCGCGGATGATGACCACCGTACCTTCAATCGCAGCGGGGAGGCCTTCGATGTGGGGGAGACTTTCTCGGGTGTCCCGTACGAGGTTGCACTCGAGGCTATGGATCAGATTCGGCCACTCATACCTCAGGGAGTTACGCCTGCGCAGTTCGCACTCCAATGGATTCTGTCGCACGGGGCAGTGTCGACGGTCATTCCCGGAGGAAAGAACGCTTCTCAGGTATCTGACAATGCTGCCGCTGGTGACCTGGGACCGTTGACGACCGACGAGATGGCTCAAGTAGCTGAGATCTACGATACATATGCAAGGCCCTACGTCCATCAACGTTGGTAAATGAGTCCGTCCGCCTAGCGCGTCGAAGCCTCATCGATTTCGAGCGGTACGACCTTTGATATTGCGGCGAAGTCGCGGTCCGACGTCAACACCACAGCGCCACTTCGCAGAGCAATGGAGGCGATCATGCAGTCATTGAGCCCTCGTGGCGTCACACCCGCCGCTCGACACACCCGGTACAGGTGCGCCGCCGCCTCGAAGTCGACTGTCGCATCGGCTGGTATCCAATCGAACGACGTGAGAAGCCGTCTCAGCTCCGTCCACGCATGGTGATCCCGTGCACCAGCCAGCACCTCCATGAGAATCGGTTCGGTCCCTGCGATGTTGGCCTCTGCCTGAATGAGTTCGAAGAGTCGTTCGGCTGGCTTTGAGCTGATGCCGCGATCGAAGTCGATCCACACCGATGAGTCGACAAGAATCAACGTGGTGCCTGATCGTCAACGATTTCCGAGACCAGCTTGGCGCCACGCATGGAGAGCGCCTCGCTCGTCGTCATCGGACGCCCTGCGAGATTCCGGAGGGCGACATCAACCGCCTCTGTCTTCGTATGTAGCCCATAGCGTCGCATCACGATGTCAAGTAGCTCATCATCGATCAGAATATTTGTTCTGCTCATACACCTATCATACACGTACGGCGCATAGGATGTGTACGAACTGTTGAAGCTTCCACGAGTCCCCTACTGAAGGGAATCGATGTCTCCGAGACGCTTCAACATGATCTTGCGGCTCAAGGCGAGGGCCAGTTTCAGGATGACGCTGGCCACGATCGCGGTGACGATGATGACGGCCCATGCCTCGAGCCCGGGGAGAGTGAGATCGAATAGTGCACGGAACGCGGGGATCGCAAGCACAGCAAGGAATCCTCCGAGCAAGCTGGCAATGAGCAGTCGGTTCATGCGCGACGGTGGGGCGACCAGGTCGTGGAGAATGATCAATCCGAGGAACACCATCAGGATCGTTGCACCGGTTCGTGACTGCTCGATCGTGAACCCGAATCTGTCCATGCGAGACACGCCGTAGAGACTGAAGGTCGTGAGGCCCGCGACAAGACCTGCAGGAATGGCGAATCCGAGCACTCTTGGCAGGAACCCCGGCCGTATCGGACTCTCCTGGCTCTCGAAGGAGAGCACGAACGCGGGGATCCCAATGGTGAACATGCCGACGAGTGTCATGTGCCGCGGTAGGAAGGGGAAGGCCAGGCCCACGACCCCGATTGCGAGGGCGAGCAATGTGGCATACACCGTTTTTGACAGAAACAACGAGGCGACCCTCTCCATGTTCGCGACCACGCGCCGACCCTCACCAACGACGTCTGGTAGTGAGGCGAACTCGTCATTGAGAAGAATGAGCTGGGCAACTGCTCGTGTTGCACCGGTGCCTGAACCCATGGCGATGCCCATGTCTGCCTGTTTGAGCGCGAGAACGTCGTTGACACCATCACCCGTCATGGCGATTACTCTGCCCTTCGCCTGCTGAGCTGAAACGATGTCGCGTTTCTGTTCGGGCGTCACGCGGCCGAACACAGTCGTTTCGGCAACGATCCGCTGAAACTCTGGGTCCTCGAATTCAGGGAGTTCGGATGCGTCGAATGCGACGATCGGAGAGATTCCCACACTTCGCGCAACTGCTGCAACCGTATCGGGCGCATCACCAGAGATCACTTTCACTTCGACGCCTTGCTCGTGAAAGTACGAGACAGTGTCGGCCGCATCCGAGCGGATCTGCTCTGAGAACACCAACAGAAAGGCAGGTCTTCCAAGGGTTGGCGAACCAGCTGCAACTGAGTCTGAGGTCGATTCGGCAACGACCACGACTCGTTGCGCATGGCTTGTGAATGACGAGATCTGATCGCCGAGCCTCGCCTGCTGCTCGGGTGAGAGGACAAACTCCGGGGCACCGATCAACCACGCCGAACCGTCCGTGAACGAGACTGCTGAGGTTTTCCGCGTCGAGGAGAACAACACTGCGGAGGACACAGTGAGAGGCTCGGCCGTGGGGTACGCAGCTTTTAGCGCCTCCATCGTTGCGTTTGGGTCCGCGTCTGCGGCAGCGATCGAACCGAGGATGGAAGACTCGTCAAGGTCAGATCCAGAGATATTGACAGTCCTGTCGAACGCGATGCCACCAGACGTAAGCGTCCCTGTCTTGTCGACGCAGATGGTGTTGACGCGAGCAAGTATTTCGACTGCGGGGAGCTCCTGGACGAGCACTTGGCGCTGGGCAAGGCGGACGACCGCAACCGCCAGAGAGACAGACACAAGGAGTACAAGACCTTGGGGCACCATCGCAACGACACCCGCGACCGCGGCGACCATTGCCTCCGAGATCGACTGGCCGCTCTGCAGTTGGCTCCAAAGGAGAAGGGCGGATGTGGGGATGAGAAGCCAGGTCACGATCTGGAGAATTCGATTGATCGAGACCTGTAGCTCGCCCTTTGAGATCGTGAACTGCTTCGCCTCCGCGGCAAGCTGACTCGCATAGGCGTCATCTCCGACAGCCCGCACATGGGCAATGCCTGTTCCGGAGACAACGAAGCTGCCACTCATGATCGGGGTGTCGATCGACTTCGACACGGGCTCAGCCTCCCCCGTGAGAAGCGCCTCCGAAACTTCAAGTCCCGTGGTCTCCACCACTACGCCGTCAACAGGAATCTGGGTCCCGCGGTCAAGCAGGAGTAGATCGTCGAGTACGATTTCGCTGCTTGGAATCTCGAGATCACCGTCGGCTCGTCGAACGGTTGCCCTGGGGGCAGCAACCACTGTCAATCTGTCCAACGCCACCTTTGCCCTGAGTTCCTGAATGATGCCGATGGCTGCATTTGCAATCATCACCAGTCCGAACATGGCGTCGGCGAGATGGCCGAAGACGAGGACGACGACGAGCATCACGGAGATGATCGCGTTGAACCTCGTGAGGATGTTCTCCCTAAGGATGCTCGCGACGGACCGTGATTCGACCGCCTTGACGATGTTCACCTGACCGGCAGCGACCCGTGCTGCCACTTCGTCCTTGGTCAGCGGATGAAGCACATCCGTGCTGTAGATGCTCTCACTGGTCGTCATTGCTGGTGCCCGATCCTCAGATATTGAGGCTACAAGCCTGGAAGGTCGAGAGAGGAAACATGTCCCTCTACTCGAGCCGCATCTGTATCCGTCCAGCCTTCTGGCGGGGCAACGACGCTCCAACCGTCAGTGAACACATCGTTGTAGTTGTGGCCGTGACCAACGCTCGCGCTGAACCCGTTGATGAGATCCACCACCACCTGGGTGAAAGTCGTGAACGGAATCCAACGCACCGAATCTGGCACGTCATAGCCGGTCGGTTTGTCTGTCCACTCCTGTGGTTTCCACAGCGTCTCCCAGTTCCAGTAACCGACAGGGTCTGACGGATGGTGATAGTAGAGAACCCTTGGCTCGGCCCATGAGTCGGCGGCTGCGTCAAACTCGCCAGGGCCGTTGAACGTCCTCACGATCGTTCCATTGTTGTACACCGGTTTCCACACGGGCGATGGATCTCTCTCGGTTGTGTACTGGCCGTGGATCTCGTTGGCATTCGTTGGGCCGACCCACAGCGCGCCTTCGACTTTCGACTGGACGGACTGCAGCGAAGCAGCAAGGCCGTCCTGTGCGTAGGCAGCTTCTGATCCGAGCGTCCCGAGGCTCTCCCCAAAGGCGACGAGACGAGGTCTGTCGTCCTGTGGCAGGCCATCCCACCATGAAATGACTGCATCGTTCATGGCGACGCCTGCCTCGGTGGCTGTGGCCGTGTCAAGGATGAACGAGATCCAACTGGGCAGGAACGAATACTGCATTGCTGCAATGGCCGTGTCCCCGTTGTACATGTACTCGATCGTTGATGCCGCGATCGGATCGACCCATCCGGTGCCCGTCGTCGACACGAGAACCACGATTGCACGATCGGCAGCGTTGGTGCGGTTCAGCTCGTCAACAACGAGCTGTGCGCGGTCTTCGCTCGAATCTGTCGACTTCAGCCCTGCATACACGCGTATCGGCACCATGGGGCTGGTTTGGGTATCCGGACTCAATGCTGCCATGTTCTCAACAGTCGTACCTGATCCTGCGAAGGTGCGGCCCTGGAATCCGAGGTCATCCCACTCCACTAGCGATTCGGGTGAGCCGGAGTACTCCGGCTC
>JAMBLH010000077.1 GCA_023336875.1 Actinomycetes bacterium | reverse complement strand
GAGGTAGCGGGCTCAGAGCCGGTGTCATCGGAGTCGGCACCCGCTGCTCCAATACTCGACTACTCGCCATCTGTCGCCGCGCCTGTTCGAACCACGGATGAGGTTGACGAGGACGACGATGAGGACGAGGAAGAGGAGATGGTGCAGAGCCGCTACAGCCGGAACTCAGCAAAGCTCCCACGACTCGGCATCGAGCCGGCCGCAGCATCGAGCGCGATAGCTGACCTTCGCAAGCAGATGACCGCAGACAACTGACACTCAGCTGTCGAACCCAGGTTTCCACTGCTACGTTCTCGAGTTCACTAGCCCACAGAAGTACCCAGGTCAGCCGACACTTGGTAGATCGGAGCCCTCAGCACACACGGACTCGATCTCGTTCGGATCGACAGGGGTGCCTGAACTCAAGTTCTCGTGACCGGACTCGGTCATTAGGATGTCGTCCTCTATTCGGATTCCGACTCCAAGGAATTCCGACGGCACGTCGAAGTCGACGCTTCCCACTTCCTCGGTACGGCGATCGAACTCGGCCTTGGCCTCTGCCGCACCTACTTCGTATGCGAGGACCATCGCCTCCTTGGGGTCATAGGAGGCGTTCGAGAGTGAGATCGTTGCCTTGTGTGGCGCAATGTAGATTCCTGGTTCCACTGTGAAGGCCATCCCAGGTTCGAGAGGCCGGCCGGTCTCGTTCACCTTGTACGCACCTGCGTCATGTACGTCGATGCCCAGCCAGTGTCCTGTGCCGTGGAAGAAGAACTGGCGATACCAGCCCTTCTCGATGGCCTCCTCACCCGTCCCTGGTAGCAGACCGAGGTCGACCAGGCCGTGCGCGAGGATCTCAACGGCGCGTTCGTGCATGTCCGAGTATGCCAAACCGGGTACGCACATCTCGATCACTTGGCGCTCAGCGTCGAGTACGAGTTCGTAGATCGCGCGTTGGGAAGCGGTGAACACACCGTTGACAGGGAAGGTTCGGGTGATGTCCGCGGTCAGATGCTGATACTCCGCTCCGGCATCTATCAGGACTAGATCCCCGTCGTTGAGAACCTGATCGTTCTCGACGTAGTGGAGGATCGTCGCGTTTGCGCCGCCCGCAACAATGCTGCCGTAGCCGATGCGTTCCGAACCCATCGCCAAGAAGACGTACTCGATGGCTGCTTGGACCTGTCGTTCATTCATGCCCGGTCGCGTGAGGCGCATTGCCTCGGTGAGGGCAGCGGCACTGATGCTGCAAGCGGTTCGGAGGGCTTCGATCTCCTTCGGCGACTTGTAGAGCCGCATCTCGCGGAGGATCGTTCCAGGATCGATGATGGTCCCAGGTGTGGTCACGCCCGTTCGAAGCGCATGGCCTTTTGCAGCCGAGATGGCACGAAGGATACGTTGATCATCTGATTCGTTGAGCGAGTATCCGACAGATGTGCGACCGATGAGGCGCCTTCTGAGCCACGTGTCGAACTCGCCGAGTGTGTAGGCAGCGTCCGCACCGAATCGGTCCTTGGCACCGTCAGTCCCTGCTCTGCGGCCGTTCCATGCTTCCAACTCCGGGTCGCGGGGACGCACGAAGAGCGTGTAGCGCTGCGTGCTGTGTGCGGGATCGAAGACAGCGATCGAGTCTGGTTCCGAGAACCCTGTGAGGAAGAAGAAGTCCGAGTTCTGTCTGAAGGCGTGTTCAACGTCGTCGTTTCGCGTTTGCAGCTTCCCCGCGGGGATGATGGCAATGGTGTCGCCGAGTTGTTCCATGAACGCCGCGCGTCGCGCAGCAAATCGAGTCTGTTCCATCCGTAGCAGGCTACCGAAACCAGCGCACCCAGGTTTGCAGCACCGCCATATGTTGCGGATCGGTTATGGAGCAACGAAAAAGGGGAGTGGTCGTGCGATCAACTGTCGTAGATCGTCGTGTCGGGGTAAAACGCAACCCAGCCATACCACTCACTGACGAAGCTTGTGACATGTTGGAGTTGGACGCCCTCGAGTGGACCATCGTTCCGAGTCCGACTCTGTCCCATGTCGCACTACCGGAGTCGTGGATCTGCCCGTCTCTGCCGAAGGAGACGAGGCAGCTCCGCCGGATCAGCAATCTGCGTTCGGATGCGAGGGCGTCGCTGGTTGTTGACCACAGGAGCGACGATTGGACCGAACTGTGGTGGGTCCGGGCGGACCTTGGGCTTCTTGGCACGGAGGACTACGCAGACGGTTGGCGATCGCGGCTGGCCAACCGGTACCCGCAGTATCGCGAGGCAGGCACGGTCGGTTCGCTTCTCTTGTTCACGATCCGGTCGTTGAGTGGATGGGCAGCCGCGTAGCGCTCGCATAGCAACACAACCAGTCGGCTATGGACGGTCGATCGAAGGATGCCGCAGCGGAT
>JAMBLH010000076.1 GCA_023336875.1 Actinomycetes bacterium | reverse complement strand
GAAGCTACCGCAGAGAGTGACGGGGCGTAGACATGAAGAATCCACGTGACATCATTCGCGAGCCGGTCGTGTCAGAGAAGTCATACGACCTCGTCGCTGCCCACAACACGTATACGTTCATCGTCGATCCTCGGACGAACAAGACCGAGATCAGGCAGGCGATCGAGGCGATCTTCGAAGTGAAGGTCAAGTCTGTCAACACGATAAACCGCAAGGGCAAACGCAAACGCACCGGAAACACGATCGGCCGACGCAAGGACACCAAGCGTGCCCTTGTCACGCTCGTCGACGGTGATTCAATCGACGTCTTCGAGGTATAGCTCATGGGTGTAAAGAAACTCAAGCCCACATCGCCAGGGCGCCGGTGGCAGACGGTCTCGGATTTTGACACGATTACGAAGTCGACTCCCGAGAAGAGCCTTCTGGCTCCCAAGACGCGGTCAGCCGGTCGCAACTCGTACGGCAGGATCACATCGCGCCATCGCGGCGGTGGCCATAAGCGTCGCTATCGAATAATCGATTTCCGTCGTGTCAAGGATGACGTGCCGGCAAAGGTCGCCTCGATCGAGTACGACCCGAACCGGAACGCACGCATTGCGTTGCTCCACTACGTGGACGGTGAGAAGCGATACATCCTTGCACCTGTAGGTATCAGCGTCGGTGACATGCTCACTTCGGGATCGAAGGCGGACATACGTCCTGGCAACGCACTGCCTCTACGCAATATCCCGACCGGCACGATCGTGCATGCTGTCGAGCTCAGGCCCGGCGGTGGTGCGAAGATGGCCCGGTCAGCGGGAACATCTGTTCAGCTGATGTCGAAGGAGGGCAAGGTAGCCCTGGTCCGTCTGCCGTCAGGCGAGATGCGCCAGGTACCTCTTGATGCCAGGGCAACGATTGGCCAGGTGGGGAATACCGAGGCTGAACTCGTGAAGATCGGCAAGGCTGGGCGCAATCGCTGGAAGGGCAAACGCCCACAGTCCCGTGGTGTTGCGATGAACCCTGTGGATCATCCACTTGGTGGTGGTGAAGGCCGCAGTTCCGGTGGCCGCCATCCGGTTAGCCCGTGGGGCAAACCCGAGCGCAAGACCCGCAATAAGAACAAGGCAAGTAACAAGTACATCGTGCGACGTCGTACGAAGAAGGGTAAGAGGTAAGCCATGGCGAGAAGCCTCAAAAAAGGGCCGTTCGTTGATGAACACCTCCTGGTGAAGGTCGAGAAGGCCAATGCCAGCGGCGATAAGCGCGTCATCCGAACGTGGAGCCGCCGTTCAACAATCACACCAGAGATGGTTGGTCTCACCATTGCAATTCACGATGGACGCAAGCATGTACCCGTGTACATAAGCGAGTCGATGGTTGGCCACAAACTTGGTGAGTTCGCTCCCACCCGCACCTTCCGCGGGCATATGATCGATCAGTCCTTGAGGCAGCGATGAACGCTCGCGCCCAGGCCAAGCATGTCCGTCAATCGCCGTACAAGGTACGGCGAGTGCTCGATCTTGTTCGTGGCCTTCCCGTGGACGAGGCGCTCGTAGTGCTCGAGTTCACAAATCGGAAAGCCGCGCCGACCATCAAGAAGTTGCTCGACTCCGCGGTCGCCAACGCCGAGCACAACCTCGCCCTCGACGCTGACGAACTCTTCGTTCAAGAGGCGTATGCGGATGAGGGCCCGACCCTCAAACGTTGGCGTCCTCGTGCCCGAGGTCGAGCGACAAAGATTCGAAAGCGCACAAGCCATATCACGATCGTCGTTGCAGACCAGGAGGAGGTTGCCTGATGGGACAGAAAACACACCCCTATGGACTGCGCCTGGGCATCGTCACCGACTGGACATCGCGCTGGTACTCAGACAAGGAGTACGCCGCCAATGTCGAACAGGACTA
Organism: Actinomycetes bacterium; assembly: GCA_023336875.1. Lineage (GTDB taxonomy): Bacteria > Actinomycetota > Acidimicrobiia > Spongiisociales > UBA5794 > B3-G11. The sequence goes on along the minus strand of JAMBLH010000076.1, from coordinate 12,504 downwards.
TCAGATTCGCACCTATCTCAAGGGCGAGTTGAAGCGCGGTGCGATCTCACGGATCGATATCGAGCGAGTCGGTGGCAGCAAGGTTCAGATCGATGTCCACACGGGTCGACCCGGTGTGGTCATTGGACGCGGCGGCTCCGAGGCGGAGCGTCTCCGCGCCGGTCTCGAGGATCTCTCAGGACGAAGAGTCAAATTCAACGTCATTGAAGTTCACAACCCCGAGACGGACGCAACGTTGCTCGCGCGCAGCGTTGCCGATCAGCTCGAAGGCCGTGTGTCATTCCGTCGTGCGCTCAAACGTACTGTTGCCACAGCTCTCAAGGCTGGCGCAGAAGGAGTTCGGGTACAGGCCTCTGGTCGACTCGGCGGTGCGGATATGGGTCGTCGTGAATGGTATCTCGAAGGCCGTGTTCCGCTCCACACGCTGCGTGCGGATATTGACTTCGGACAGGCCACTGCTGAGACAACCGTTGGTGCCATTGGTATCAAGGTGTGGGTCTACAAGGGCGACATCATGAAGAAGTTCACTTCCTCCGAGCGCGCCGCTGCCGAAGCACGACTCGCTTCTGGTGGCCCGTCCGACCGAAAGCATCGCAAGTCGGTGAAGTCGCGTGCCGAGGCCGCTGCCGGAGGCGGCAAGGAGAAGCGGATCATCGAAGCTGGCGGAGGCAAGCGTCTCATCGAGGCAGGTGGCGGCAAGAAGATGTCTGCTGCCGATGCAAAGGCTGATCATGCGGAAGCAAGAGAAGCTGCAGCCGTCGCTTCTGAGGTCGAGTCCGATGGCGAATCGGTGGTCGAGGTGGCTTCACCCGAAGGCGTACTTGGTGAGGCGAAACAAGCTGAGCTTGTTGCAGAAGCAGAGAAGTCGATTGCTGCGGACGCCGTTGCCGAGCAGGTCACCACACACGTGGCAACCGATGCTGAGGAACTCGAGTCGCTTCCCGGAGTTGACGAGGCGGTCGAGGCAGAGGCTGATGCCGTGGAAGCAGACGAAGCCGCAACCGATGCACTCCAGCCCGAGGGAGACACTCCCGAGGAGACCGTGGGCGGTGATTCCTGATGTTGATGCCGAAGCGAACCAAGTACCGCAAGGTCCAGACGGGGCGCAATAAGGGAAACGCGAAGGGTGGCACGAAGGTGTCATTCGGCGAGTACGGACTCCAGGCCACAGAACGAGGTTGGCTCACTTCGCGCCAGATCGAAGCTGCCCGTATTGCAATGACTCGCAAGATCAAGCGTGGCGGCAAGGTCTGGATCACAGTGTTCCCTGACAAGCCGATTACGGAGAAGCCTGCCGAGACCCGGATGGGATCAGGCAAGGGAAACCCTGAGTACTGGGTGGCCGTCATCAAGCCTGGTCGCGTGATGTTCGAGATGTCGGGCGTTGATGAGGAGCTTGCGCGTGAGGCTCTTCGTCTTGCGGCCCACAAGCTGCCGGTCAAGACCAAAGTTGTGAAGAGGGAGGACGTATGAACGCCCTTGAGCTTCGCAAGCTGAACTACGAGGAGCTTGGTGAGAAGCTGGAGGAATCGAAGGAGGAGCTCTTCAACCTTCGTTTCCAGCTCGTCACCAACGCGCTGGACAACACATCAAGAATCGCAAAGGTAAAGCGAGATGTTGCACGCGTCGCCACGGTGATGCGTGAGCAGGAGATCGCTGCCTGGGAATCACAGCAGGAGGAGGCATAGATGGAACGCGCAAGCCGCAAGGCCCGCGTCGGGATCGTCGTTTCCGACAGCTCTGACAAGACAGTCACCGTTGAGGTTCGGGACCAGAAGCGTCACGCACGCTACGGCAAGACAATCCCGGTCCGTAAGAAGTACTACGCACATGACGAAACGAACGATGCCAATGTTGGCGACACGGTTCGCATCGTGGAAACACGACCGCTATCCAAGTCGAAGCGTTGGCGCGTCGAAGAGGTAGTGGAGCGTGCCAGATGATTCAACAGGAATCGCGGCTCAAGGTAGCCGACAACTCAGGTGCTCGCGAGGTTCTGACGATTCGCGTACTCGGTGGCTCAGGCCGTCGTTACGCGTCTGTTGGAGACACCATCGTTGCCACGGTAAAGGACGCGACGCCTGGCGGCAACGTCAAGAAGGGCGAAGTTGTTAAGGCCGTGGTTGTGCGGACTCGCAAGGAGATTCGTCGTGACGATGGCTCGTACATCCGCTTCGATGACAACGCGTGCGTGCTCATCAACGATCAGAGCCAACCACGTGGTACACGTATTTTCGGGCCGGTCGGTCGCGAGCTGCGGGACAAGAAGTTCATGCGGATCGTGTCACTCGCACCGGAGGTGTTGTGATGAAGCTTCGTAGCGGCGACACGGTCATGGTCATCTCCGGCAAGGACGCTGGAACTGAGTCCAAGATCGCAAGGGTGTTTCCCAAGGACAACAGGATCATCGTCGAAGGCGTGGCAACGGCCAAGCGCAGCCAGAGGGCTACGGGTGAGCTGAACACCGGAGGAATCATCGACAAGGACATGCCGATCGATGCGTCCAACGTGATGATCGTGTGCAAGGAGTGCGGACCGACGAAGATCGGAGCACGCTTTGACGACGCAGGGAACAAGCACAGGGTGTGCAGAAAATGCGGGAGTGATCTCTGATGACACCACGCCTCAAAGAGCAGTACAACAGCGAGATTCGAGACAAGATCCAGGAGGAACTTGATCTCGAGAACGTGATGCAGGTTCCGCGACTCTCCAAGATCGTCGTCAACATGGGAGCAGGCGATGCTGCCGCAGATTCCAAGCTTATCAACGGCGTTGTCGAGGATCTCAGAACCATCACGGGCCAGCAGCCGAAGGTGAACAGGGCTCGCAAATCCGTGTCGAACTTCAAGATCCGTGAGGGACAACCGATCGGTGCATCTGTGACCATTCGCGGTGAGCGCATGTGGGAGTTCCTTGATAGGCTCATCGCACTTGCAATCCCGCGTATACGAGACTTTCGCGGATTGAGTCCCAAGGGTTTCGACGGTCGAGGGAACTACAGCTTCGGGGTAACGGAGCAACTGATCTTTCCCGAGGTCGATTACGACAAAGTTATGAAGGTCCGCGGTATGGACATCACATTGGTGACCACCGCGGAGACGGACGACCAGGGGATGGCTCTCCTGACAGCGTTCGGGTTCCCGTTCCGTCGACAGCAGGTAGGTGCCTGATGGCGAAAACATCAAAAATCGTCAAGAACAAGAAACGCAAGATAATCGTCGAACGTTACGCGACTCGCCGTGCCGAGCTAGTCGCGATACTCAAGGACCCTGAAGCGTCCAACGAGGACAAGCGTGAGGCCTACATGTTGATTGGAAAGATGCCTCGAGACGCAAGCGCAACTCGATACAGAAACCGCTGCAACGTGACGGGAAGGCCGCGCGCGTACTACCGCAAGTTTGGATTGTCCCGAATCGCACTACGCAGCATGGCTCATCTCGGTGAACTCCCCGGCATCAGAAAGGCGTCGTGGTAACGATGTACACCGACCCAATCTCTGACATGTTGACCAGGATTCGCAATGCAAACACGGCACTTCACCCCGAAACGGCCATGCCATCCTCCAAGCTCAAGGAGGAGATCGCACGCATTCTCTCCGAAGAGGGTTTCATAGACGGATGGAAGACGCTCGACGGTGACGTTGGTACCGAGCTCGTCGTCACGTTGAGATATGACTCTGAGAGACAGCGAGTGCTCAAGGGCATCCAGCGGATCTCGAAGCCTGGTCGACGCGTCTATGCAGGCGCTACGGACATCGCCAGGGTCAGAGGCGGAATCGGCGTCTCGATCGTGTCCACTTCAGCAGGCGTCATGACTGATCGTGACGCCCGCCGCCGCAATGTCGGTGGCGAGGTCCTGTGCAAGGTGTGGTGACATGAGTCGTATTGGAACAACCCCGATCGACCTGCCCTCGGGTGTAGAGGTCAAGGTCAGCGGAGACACCGTCGAGGTGAAGGGCCCAAAGGGTTCACTCACCCAGGCGATCAGCCCGACCATCTCCGTCAACGTCGATGACGGCGTGGTAACTGTCGGTCGCGTCAACGATGAGCGCGAGAACAGGGCGCTGCACGGACTCACGCGAGCCCTCCTCTACAACATGGTGGTTGGGGTGACTGAGGGATACAGCAAGGAACTGACGGCTGTCGGCGTTGGCTATCGCGCGGCGCTGAAGGGAAATACGCTTGAACTACAGGTTGGATTCTCCCATCCTGTGCTGATCGAGGCGCCTGATGGCGTGACGTTTGAAGTGCCTGAGCCCACGAAGATCATTGTCAGTGGAATCGATAAACAGAAGGTTGGCCAGATCGCAGCCGACGTCCGGGCGGTCCGTCCTCCTGAGCCCTACAAAGGCAAGGGAATTCGGTACACGGATGAGTACGTGCGACGCAAGGCCGGTAAGGCAGGAGTGTCCGCATGAGGGGTACCCGCACAGATGCACGGCGCCGAAGGCACTTCAGGGTTCGCAAGTCGGTGCAAGGCACCGCTTCAAAGCCCCGTCTCGCGGTGTTCAGGAGCAACAAGTACATATATGCACAGGTCATCGACGACGCGAGTGGCCAGACAATTGTGTCTGCTTCCTCAAGGGAGTCCGCTGTAAAGGGGAAGACTCTTACGGTCGAGACCGCAACAGAGGTTGGGACTCTTGTCGGAGCCCGTGCCAAGGACGCAGGCGTTTCGGTCGTTGCATTCGATCGAGGCGGTTTCAAATACCACGGCCGCATCAAGGCACTTGCCGATGCAGCTCGTGAATCCGGCCTCAAGTTCTAGGAGCGACTGATGACTACGGAACAGAACACAGCAAAAGAAGCAAAACCTAAGGGCGAGGCACCGAAGAGTGACGCAGCCCAACCAGGCAAGCCACAGGATCGTGGCAGAGGTCGTGGAGGACAGGGCGCTGGCGGCGGACGCGGGCGAGGCGGCGGACGCGACCGGCGTGAACGACGCGACCGGCGTGAGCGCGACGTGCCTGAGTTCGACGAGCGAGTTATCACGATCAACCGTGTCTCCAAGGTCGTCAAGGGTGGTCGTAGATTCTCGTTCACGGCTCTCGTTGCAGTGGGCAACAACAAGGGCAGGGTTGGCGTCGGCTATGGGAAGGCCAAGGAAGTGCCTGCCGCCATCCAGAAGGCGTTCGAGCTGGCCCGCAACGACATGTTCGACGTGCCAATGGCTGGACAGACGATTATTCACGAGATCATCGGAGTTCAGGGTGCAAGCCGTGTTCTGTTGAAACCAGCAGCACCCGGTACCGGCGTCATCGCTGGCGGCGCGGTGCGCCAGATCCTCGAAGCGGCAGGCGTCAATAACGTGCTTGCGAAATCTCTCGGTTCCCCGACCCACATCAATGTGGCGAAGGCAACGGTCGACGCACTCAAGAGCCAGATGCGTCCGGACCAGGTCGCAAAGGCTCGCGGCAAGCGCGCTGAGGAGATCATTCCTCCCGCACTGTTGGCTGCATACAACTCATCCGAACTCGCTCGTACAAAGGTCTGAGAATGGCTGAAACACTCAAAATCACGCTGCGACGCAGCCTCATCGGTGAGAAGCCGAAGACCCGCGCCACGGTGAAAGGGCTTGGTTTGGGAAGGATCAACTCAAGTGTCGAGCAACCGGATAATCCCAGTATCCGCGGCATGATCTTTCATGCCAAGCATCTCCTTGAAGTGGAGGAAGTCTGATGCAACTCCATCATCTGAGACCCGCGAAGGGTTCGAAGAAGCGCAAGATCCGTGTAGGGCGCGGTGAGGGCGGTCGTCGTGGAAAGACGGCTGGGCGCGGGACGAAGGGTCTGAAGGCACGAAGCAAGGTCCGCCAGGGCTTTGAGGGCGGCCAGACACCCCTCCAGCGTCGCATACCCAAGCTCAAGGGATTCAATAACCCGAACAGAGTGGAGTTCACCGTTGTCAACGTCGAGCGTCTCGCTGACTTCGATTCTGGTTCGACGATAACGCCGGATGATCTCCGCGAGGCTGGGCTTGTCAAGAAGCGCGGCAGGGTCAAGGTACTCGGCCAGGGCGATATCGATGTCGCCCTCACTGTGAAGGCTCACGCCTTCTCCATTGGTGCGAGTGACAAGATCACTGCGGCTGGCGGATCAATAGAACTGATTGAGGAATAGCAAATCGATTTCTGCGACCGTCGTGTTATGGGCGTTTGGCGCACAATCAACTCCTGAGGACCGTACCCTGTCGGTCGCGGCTCACTCAGACAAACGACATACGACACGAGACATAAGACAAGAACAAGAGAACTAGGGACTACATGCTTACCGCCTTCAGGAACGCCTTCAGGATCCATGATCTGCGCAACAAGATCCTGTTCACCTTGTTCATTTTCGCTCTCTACCGCCTCGGCGCACAGATCCCTGTTCCAGGTGTTGATCTCCAGGCGGTTCGCGACTTTGCAAATCAGGCAGAACAATCAGGGTTCGTCGGACTGCTGAACCTGTTCTCTGGTGGTGCACTGACCCAGCTCTCGATATTCGCGCTCGGGATCATGCCCTACATCACGGCCTCGATAATTCTGCAGCTCCTAACAGTGGTCATACCGAAGCTCCAGGCACTCCAGGAGGAGGGGGAGCACGGAAGGAAGGTCATCACACAGTGGACTCGTTATACCACCGTGGTCCTCGCACTCCTGCAGTCGACCGGGTTCGCGTACCTGTTCCACAGTGGGCAGTTCACCGGCGGTGTTGACCTCATCCCTGATTTCACCCCCAGAAACGTCGTGATCATCGTTGTAACGATGACGGCAGGAACGGCGCTCCTGATGTGGTTCGGCGAACTCATCACGCAGCGTGGCATCGGGAACGGTATGTCCCTGCTCATTTTCGTATCGATCATCAGCCAGATCCCAAGCCAACTCGCGATACTGAACGCCAACTCTCAGACCTATCAGTTCGTGGTGATCGTTGCCACGATGATTGCGCTAACCGTCGGGATCATCTTCATCGAGCAGGGTCAGAGACGAATACCCGTCCAGTTCTCCAAGCGCGTCCGCGGTCGCAAGGTCATGGGCGGCCAGTCGACCTACATCCCGCTCAAGGTGAACATGGCTGGTGTGATCCCTGTCATCTTCGCGACCTCGATCATGTACTTCCCTGCCTTGCTTGCTTCGATCCTTCCCTCGACCGGTTGGGGCGCAGGCGTACGTGATTGGATCGATCAGAACATGCTGTCAACATCCGGCATCGGATTCTCACCGAGTCTGTGGTACATCTTCACGCTTGCGTTACTGGTCGTCTTCTTCACGTATTTCTATACCGCAATCCAGTTTGACCCTGAGCGTCAGGCAGACATGATCCAACGACAGGGTGGGTTCATCCCTGGTATCCGCCCTGGCCGCGCAACGGTCGAGTACCTCAGCTACGTATTGTCCCGCATCACGCTTCCTGGAGCCCTCTATCTGGCGCTTGTCACGGTGCTGCCCTCGATTCTTGGTTGGATCTGGGGTGTACCAGTCGGACTGTCAGGTGTTTCGATCATCATCGTTGCAGGCGTTGCGCTTGAGACGGCAAAACAGATCGAGAGCCAGCTGACCATGAGAAACTACGAAGGCTTCCTGTCCTGATCGGCAGAGCCGAAGGCTGGTCCCGCGCTGTCGGTCGCATGGAGTTGCGAAGGAGCACGCAGTGTTCCCCAACTCCCAAGGAACGCGAAGCGTTCCCGCTGGGTAGGCTATGTCGAGAATATCGATGTGAGTGGGAGGCAACTCATGGCAAGACGCATTCTTCTCCTTGGTCCACCTGGGGCTGGGAAGGGCACACAGGCGGCACTGATCGCCAATGCCTTGCATGTACCCCACATATCGACCGGTGACATGCTTCGCGCAGCTGTTGCCGAAGGATCCGACCTCGGTTCCCAGGTCGAGTCGGTCATGGCTGCAGGTGACCTCGTGTCCGACAGCCTTGTCGTCGCCATAGTTGACGAGCGCCTTGCGAAGGAGGATGCTCGTTGCGGGTATCTCCTTGATGGCTTCCCCCGCACTCTTGGCCAGGCCGAGGCGCTCAACGACCTGGTCATTGACGCGATCGGCACGGTCGTCGTGCTCGACGTCGCCTCAGAGGTGGTCGTCCAACGGCTTCTCAAGCGGGCCGAGGAAGAGGGCCGATCAGACGACAACGAGGAAACAATACGTCGACGCCTCGAGGTGTATGAAGCAGATACATCGCCGCTCGTCAACTTCTACGGCGCCGCTGTGTTGACGGTGGATGGTGTTGGTGCCGTCGATGACGTGCTCTCTCGAATCATGATCGCACTCGCAAAGTCCTAGGAGACTGCTGAATAATGCATGTCGGCCACCTCGACGACCTTCCATCACCACTCGCTGTGGCCTCGTTTCCGCAATTCCCCACAAGGAGTAGCGCAAAAGAGTCCTTTGCGAGTGTTGCGTCTGATCGCCGATATGACCAACGACGTTAATCAGCAGCCTCCTAGGAGCATGGGTCAGTATCGAATGCGCACGCCTCGACGACCATCCATCTCCACTCGCTGTGGTCTCGGTTCCACCATTCCCCCACAAGGAGTGGCGAAACCTCGCCCTTTGCGATTGGCGCGCCTGATCGCCAAGCCACACACCCCGATACTGACCCATGCTCCCAGCGACCAATGACCGGCAGTCGCGTGATCACGAAGAAGTCGGCTGCCGATTTTGACAAGATGAAGATTGCAGGGCAGTGCGTGGCCGCGATGCACGCAGCAGTGCGAGCATGCGCCGAACCAGGCGTGAGCACCAGCGACCTTGATCGCGCAGCTCGCGGGGTACTCAGGGAGTACGGGTGCCGATCGTCCTTCCTCGGCTACGGGGGTCCCGAGAACCCTTTCCCCGGTGTGATCTGTACATCACCCAATTCGGCGATCGTCCATGGCATCCCTGGGGAGCACGTGCTGCGTGATGGAGATATCGTCTCGATCGATGCTGGTGCCATTTATGAGGGTTGGCACGGTGATGCAGCCTTCACGATGGCGATTGGTGACGTTGCGGACGAGGTGAAGAATCTGCTTGAGGTGACCGAGCGGGCGCTGTGGGCAGGATTGGCTCAGGCGAAGGCAGGGAACCGCCTCGGCGATATCGGGGCGGCGGTTGAAGAGGTTGCGGAACCACACGCCATCGGCGTTGTGCGCGACTACGTTGGACACGGCATAGGCCGCCAGATGCACGAGGCGCCGTCCGTTCCGAATTACGGCAAGCAGGGAAAGGGTCTTCGCATAAAGACCGGCATGGCGTTTGCCATCGAACCGATGTTCAACCTTGGTACGGAGCAATCGGTGGTGCTGGACGATCTGTGGACCGTGGTTACTGCTGACGGAGCCTTCTCAGCCCACTTCGAGCACACAGTGCTGATCACAGAGCAGGGCTCCGTGGTGAGCACCCTGGCTGAACCACGGACCCTCTGAGTGCTGTCTGCAGTCAGCTATTAGCCGTCAGCCGGATGCATTCGAAGATCGATGGTCCGTGGGTAGTCTGATAGCCACCTCGTGAAGGGATTGAGCGTGAACGCTGATCTGAAGAAATGGCTTCCCTGGATAGCCGTTGGCGTGATGGCACTGATCCTTGGAGTTGTTGTGTTCGCCAACAGGGGTGATGGCGGCACCGTTGCGGCCAGCACCACCACAGCAGAGCAGCAGACCTCATCAACTGCAGCCGCGACCACAACAACCTCAGTGCCTGAGTCGACGACAACGTCAACCCCGGAGACCACCACCACGTCTTCTCCTGAGGACACGACCACCACGTCGGCCGCTGTAACCACGACCACGGCTGCCGGGTCGACTGTTGAATTGAGCGACGAGGGAGTCCAGGCCGGCGCCGAATGGGTGCACTTCGGCTACGACGATGAGGATGCAATAGTCGCTGTCGCTGCAGTGCTTGGCGCACCGACGCATGACTCGGGATGGGTTGATTCGTTCTCTGTGTACGGAACCTGCCCCTCTCCTGTGGTGAGAGGCGTTCACTGGAACGACTTCGTCATGCTCTTCACCCAGTCAGATACAGACTTCTGGGTGGGGGGCGTGCCTCACTTCTTCGCCTACTACTTCACCAACCCGGATCCCGACCTTGTCACAACCGAGAGCATCGGCATTGATTCATCGGTTGAAGAGCTCGAGAACGCCTACGGTGGCCCCTTGTACACGATGGAGGAGTCCTTCTTCGATCCGGCGGTCGGCTACTGGACATACGACCTTCAGACATGGACCGGTCTTTGGGGCTACTCGACCGGCCAGAGCCCTGCCCATGTCGTCACCTCGATCAATGGCGGATCGGGCTGCGGCGAGTAAATTCGTAGATTCGTGGATGAGCCGATCAGCTGTAGTGGTCGATAATGAGGTGTGCGGCATGTTCGATATCGGTCGCCGTGAGCGTTGGTTCGGGCAAGGCAGGGCTGTACATCTGCCCGGGGCGGGTGATGAAGATCCCATCGCAGCCTGAGGCGATGGCGCCGGCGATATCCCAGTCGTGTGCGGCGGCCATTGCCATTCCAGATGTGGAGACGCCGAGCGTTTTCGCTGCGGCTTCATAGACGGACCGATGCGGCTTGAACCGATCGACCATCTCCACGGACATGATCTTGTCGAAACGATCGGAGATGCCGGCGTTTTGGAGTTGGGTCTCAGCGGTCGCCTGTGGCGAGTTTGTGAGGGCAGCGATCGTGATCCCGGCCCCGTGGAGCAGGTCGAGGCCAGGCACCACGTCCTCGTACGCGGGGAGGGTTGTGAACACGCCGACGATGTGCGAGATGTCGCCGTCTCCTATGGATGTGCCAGTGCGCCCGGCGGCGGTTGCAAGGGCAGCCGCCGCAAGCGCAGGAAAGGGAACGTATCTGTCAGTTGTCGCCGAGACAAACGACAGTCTGAGGAGTTCACCAAACCACGTCGAGGCATCCGGGTGGTCACCAAAGCGGTTCGTAAACCAGGTTCGTACGGGTGACAGATCGAGCAGGGTCTCGTTGACGTCGAACACAATGCTCGGTTTCATGTTCTGACGCTACACGATTGCACGGCTCCCGTTCGTATCGTATGGTGGTTAGACGCACCGCATGAGAGGTGCAGTATGCGTAGGAGGGGACATGAAACGATTCGTACCAGTTGTGCTTGGTGTGGCGCTTATTCTTGCGGCGTGCCAATCAGCATCGGAGACCATTGCAGAGCAACTCGCTGAGCAGGTAGATGGTGTGGACAATGTCGAAATCGATACGGACACCGGTCAGGTAAAGATCGAGACTGACGAGGGTTCAGTGACCATTGGGGGTGGAGAGCTACCCGACGACTTCCCGATCCCGCTGCCTGATGGGTATCAGGTAACCAGCGTCTTCACTGCGGAGGGCACTTCGGCAGTATCTCTCGCCTATCCCGAGGGCAACTTCGACGAGATCGTCGGCTTCTTCGACGACTGGACGTCCGGCCAGTCAACAGCATGGACAAAATCTACAAGTAGCGTCAGCGGTGGTGAGGGGACCATCGACTCTGCGAACTGGTTCGAGGAGGAGGGGTCGTCCTTTATCTCGGTTTCAAGTTTCTGCATCGTGCCGGATGCCTCGATCGATCCAGAGAACTGCATTGCGGTGAACGTCAATACAGGCGAGTAGAAGAGGAGCATTCGGAGCGAACTCATAGGGGTGTGCTGGAGGTGGATTTTCCGCCCGCCTCTCTTTGTCGTTACATTCCGCTGCGCTCTACACTGCGTTCAGCAGTCCGGAAGCGGGCTGTGATTTCTTGTGAGAAAACGACTTCGTTGATATCGACGGACTGCCAACCCCTCAGACCGAGTCTGGGTTTTTGTTGGCCTCCAACGATGTAGATGTCAATCACTTGGGACTCCATTCGGATCCCCCCGTGCTTGGCGACACGACGTCCCAAAGAAGTACCGAGGCAGGATCACGGCTTTATGAAAGTCTCAGCTTCAGCGAAGAAGATGTGCGAGAAGTGTCGGATCATCCGGCGGCATGGCCGCGTGTGGGTGATCTGCGAGAACCCTCGCCATAAGCAGCGACAGGGGTAAGGAACGAATGGCACGCATTGCCGGAGTTGACCTCCCAAGGGACAAACGGGTTGAGATAGGTCTCACCTATGTCTACGGGATTGGGCGTTCGAGATCGAATCAGATGCTCGACGCGCTCGAAATTGACTACAACACGAAAGTACGCGATCTCACGGATTCAGAGGTCTTGAGTATCCGTCAGTTCATCGACTCCAACTACAAGATCGAGGGCGATCTTCGCCGCGAAGTCGCTCAGAACATCAAACGGAAGATCGAGATCGGGTGCTACCAGGGTCTTCGTCATCGTAAGGGACTTCCCGTGCGTGGACAGCGCACGCACACGAATGCTCGCACCCGCAAGGGCAAGCGTGTAGCAATCGCAGGTAGGAAGAAGGTCACCAAGTAATGGCCACCTCAGACGAACAGTCAGACATACCGACACCCGAAGATGCCACGCCTGAAGCTGAGGCTCCCGAAGCCGCGGTGACAGAGGAGGCAACTCCCGCAGCTGAGGCGCCCGCAGCGGAG
>JAMBLH010000075.1 GCA_023336875.1 Actinomycetes bacterium | reverse complement strand
TATCCGATCTATGAGTCCCAGATCGAGTTCAACGGGGGAGTCGCTGTGCCCTACGGATACGTCGAGGGTGACACGAACTTCGCCATCGACTTCGATACGATCGAACGTGGGCTCACAGACAAGACCCGGCTCCTCATCCTCAACGACCTCCAGAACCCAATGGGCGCCGAGAGCTCACCTGAGGAGCTTGAGCGCCTGGCTGACCTCGTAAGAGAACACAACCTGTACGTCCTTGCCGATGAAGCTTATTTCGATATGCGCTACGCGGGCAACAGCACGTCGTTCGTCGAGCAGCCCGGCATGGCGGAGCGCACGGTTGTGCTCTACACGTTCTCGAAGAAGTTCGCGATGACGGGGTGGCGCCTCGGTGCCAGTGTCGGCCCCAAGGAGATCGTTGACGTGATCGCGAAGCTCAACGTGAACGATGAATCCTGTTCCAACCACTTCATCCAGTACGGCGCGCTTGCCGGACTCGAGGGCGACCAGAGCGAGGTTCAGGCAATCCTCAACACCCTTGAGGCACGCAGGGATGCAACAGCTGTGGGTCTCAACGCCATCGAGGGGATCGACACATTCATCCCGAACGCCACGTTCTATCTGTTCCCGAACGTCACGAACCTGATGGAGGCGAAGGGCTTGAACGACTACGAGGAATTCCGCCGAGCGGCGCTGCACGCCACAGGCGTGTCGTTCACGAACCGACTCCACTTCGGACGCGAACAGCCGAACGAGCCGAACAAGTACATCCGCCTCGCCTACTCAGGCATCGACGTCCCAGACATCGAAGAAGGGCTTGGCCTCCTCAAGGAGTGGGCAGAGAGCTGAGTTGGGCGATGGCTGACTTCCTCCTCTATGGATCCACTGGCTACGTCGGTCGTGCAGCCGCCGATCTGGCGGTCGAGAGGGGATTGCAACCGATCCTGAGCGGCCGAAATGCCGAGACGCTGTCGAAGCAAGCGTCTGACCTTGGCCTCGAATACCGAGTTGCATCGGTTGACGACTCAGCAGCTCTCGATGTTGCTTTGGCAGATACACGGGTCGTCCTCAACTGTGCGGGTCCGTTCATCCGCACTGCAGCGCCCATGCTTGACGCTTGTCTGAGGACGAACACGCATTATCTCGATATCACGGGTGAGCCGCCCGTCTATGAGATGGCATCCACCCGTGACACAGCCGCGAAGCAAGCGGGGATAATGCTGCTCCCGAGCGCAGGATTCGATGTCGTACCCACCGATTGTCTGGCGGCATACCTCACACAACGCCTGCCCACAGCCACGACGCTCACTCTTGCGTTCCGGGCGAAGGGCCCAGCTGGTATGCCTCCTGGCACGCTCAACACGATGATCGAGATGATCCCCTACGGGTCGAACAAACAGCACCGGGTCGACGGCACTGTGGTCGCAGCATCCACACGAAAGACCAGGACGATCGACTTCGGTGAGGGGGAGGAGAAGGCGTCGATGATGACGTGGGGCGACGTCATCCTTGCGCACAAGAGCACGGGCATTCCGAATATTGAGAACTACCTCGTTCTACCTCCCGAGACGGTCAAGCAGATGGATGTGGTTGACCGGATTCGCCCGCTGTTCAGACTTCCCTTTGTCCGCGAGATGGCCAAAGGACAGCTGAGGGGTGGCGCGACGGCAGAGGAACGCGAGCACACACAGACCGCGGTGTGGGGAGAGGTAACGGATGACGCTGGCGGGATCGCGGTTGCACGCCTTCACGGTCCAGAAGCGGGCCTTGTCTGGACGGCAGCTGCCGCGGTCGGCATTGTCCAACGCATCCTTGGTGGAGATGTCACACCGGGCTTCCAGACACCCTCAACCGCCTATGGTCCCGATCTCATCTTCGACGTCGATGGCGTGGTGCGCGAAGATGTCGTCTGACGACGGTCCGATGGAGAGAGTCAGGATCGTCCTTTCGGGGATGTGGGTCGCGCTGATGCTCACCTATCTCCTAGGGGATGTTCTGCGGTTATTCGCCGGTGATGTCACGCCGGGTGAGATCGACGGAGTCCAGGCATCACAGGGTGTGTGGTTGGGTGCGGCCGTGATCATGATGGTTCCCATCGTGATGGTTGTTCTCTCCCTGACGGTGTCATATCCCGTCATCCGCTGGGTCAGCATCATCGTTGCGGTCCTCGCTGCTCTGTTCAATCTGATCGGCCTGCCCTACGTCGGCTGGTACGACAACTTCCTCATCGGGGCGAGCATCGTGTTCAATGGACTCGTCGTCTGGTACGCCTGGACCTGGAAGGCGTACTCCTAGCCGCTTCCGGCAATGTCACCGGGAAGGACAGGAACCTTTGATAGCCGCTGGCCGGTGGCTGCGTTGATGGCGGCGACAATGGCCGGCGTTGAGCTGATTGTCGGAGATTCACCGATCCCCTTGGCTCCGAATGGACCCCAGTGGTCGCCCTCCTCGATGATCCGGGTCTCGACATCTGGTGCGTCGAGGAACGTTGGGATCAGGTAGTCGGTGAACGTGGGATTCAGAATGACGCCTTCTTTGACCACGAGCTGCTCCATCACGGCGAGACCCACTCCCTGCATGATCCCGCCTTCGAGCTGGCCCGTGATCGCCTGGGGGTTGAGCGCCGTCCCGACGTCCTGTGCCGTGTCCACACGCACGACTCGCACAAGGCCAAGCTCGGGGTCAACGTCGACTACGGCCCTGTGGGCAGCGACAACGAATCCGGCATGCACATCGCCCTGGCCGTTCTCGTCCGGCGGGAAGGTCTCGGGGTGGCGGAACTGGACGAGGCAGTCGACCGGTCCCGCAACACAGACCTCGTCGATCGTCGCGATCCGTTCGTCCTTCAAATAGACGCCGTCATCTCTCAACTCGTCACCGCCGTGAGCGGCGATGATTTGGTCCCGCAGGCCTACCGCCGCGGCGTGGACGGCTCCACCGGTCATCTGGGTCTGGCGCGACGCTGATGTCGATCCTGCCGAACCGATCTGGGAAGTGTCATCCCACACCACGGCCACCCGGTCGGTCCCCAGGACGGTGCGAGCAATCTGCTGGCACACGGTGACGAGGCCCTGGCCGACCTCCATGGCCGCCGTGTGCACCTCGACGCCGGATGTGGTCATCACAACCCGTGCTTCTGCGAAGTCATCGAAACCCTCAGAGAATGCGAGGTTCTTCAGGCCAACGGCGTACCCCACGCCTCGAACGACCGACGACGCTGGCGTCGTCAGACCTGTACCACCAGGGAGGAGGCGCGGGTCGTCGCCTTCGATCAGGTCAGGAAGTGGAATTGCCTCAACCGCATCGATAGCGGCGATGGTCGGAAGTGACCCTTCGATGATCTGCCCCGATGTTGCCACGGCGTCGCCTGGAGCGAGCGCGTTGCGGCGTCGAAGATCGAGCGGGTCCATGTCGAGCGCCTCGGCGAGACGGTCCATCTGCATCTCAGAAGCGAAGCATGTCTGTACCGCCCCGAAGCCGCGCATTGCGCCACACGGCGGGTTGTTCGTCCTTGCCACTGCAGCTTCGACGAACACGTTGTCACAGCGGTAGGCGCCGACGGTGAAGAATGCCGCGTTGGCGAGTACAGCCCGGCTGGTGTGGGCGTATCCGCCACCGTCGAGAACGAGGCGGGCTGTTACCTTGACGAGGTTCCCCTCGTCGTCTGCCTCATGGCGGTACCACATCCGGGCAGGATGGCGTTTGACGTGGCCGACGAAAGACTCGGTTCGGTCGTACGCCATCTTGACCGGTCGGCCTGTGGCGAGGGACAGCATTGCGACGTGGATGTGAACAGAGATGTCCTCACGCGATCCGAAGGCACCACCGATCCCCGCAGGATGGCAGCGGATCTGATCCGGATCCATGGCGAGACACGCGATGATCTGGCGGTGGTCGACATGGATCCACTGGCTGGTGATGTAGAGATCAAGACCTCCCTCTCCGTCGGGGATGGCGAGGCCAGCTTCGGGACCAAGCGGCGCCTGGTCCTGCATGGCGGTCTCATAGAACCCTTCGACCACGATCGACCCGACGGCTTCTTCGTCACCACGGCGGATCTTCATCTCCCTGAAGGCTGCGCCATTGGCTACGGCTGCGTCTGGATCGACGACAGGTTCCAGCGGTTCCCATTCGACGACGATCGCGGCGGCTGCAAGGCGTGCCGTCTCCTCGTCCTCGGCTGCGACGACGGCGACAGGTTCGCCCCAGTATTGGGCTGTGCCATCACACAACACCGGCTGGTCCTGTTCCTCCTGTCCAAAGCGTGGCTCACCTGGCACGTCGTCCTGGGTAAGGACGGCATGGACGCCTGCCATCGCCAATGCAGGAGCGATGTCGAGCTTCACGAGCCGGGCATGGGCATAGGGACTTCGTAGCGTGGCGCCCCAGAGCATGTTGTCCGCCGAAAGGTCCGATGCGTAGGCAAAGTTCCCTGTGACCTTTGGCTCACCATCAGGTCTGCCGACACTGGTGCCGATGCCGCTGTGGACGCCTGTAGTGGTGCGCGTCGTCATGATTCCTCCGCGGCGAGATCTTCGAAGGCCCTGAGGATGGCTCCATAGCCCGTACACCGACAGATATTCCCTGACAGAGCCTCCCGGATCTCTATCTCAGTCGGGTGCGGATTTGACTCGAGGAGGCGTGAGCCTGCAACCACGATGCCAGGGGTGCAGAATCCGCATTGCACAGCGCCGTGTTTGAGCATCGCGTCCTGGACGGCGTGAAGCTCACCTTCGCTCGACAGTCCCTCCACGGTGAGAACGATGCTGCCGTCGGCGTCGACTGCCATGACGAGACAGGAGCACAGTGCCTCGCCATCCATGTTGACGGTGCACGAGCCGCATTCTCCCTGTTCACACGCGTCCTTCGTTCCCGGCAGGTCGAGGTCATTCCGCAGCACACTCAGCAGGCTCTCAGGCCCGGCAACGTCGAACATCCTTGCTTCGCCGTTGAGCGTGATGGTGACATTCATTGCAGCGTCC
Source organism: Actinomycetes bacterium (assembly GCA_023336875.1). Lineage (GTDB taxonomy): Bacteria > Actinomycetota > Acidimicrobiia > Spongiisociales > UBA5794 > B3-G11. The sequence goes on along the minus strand of JAMBLH010000075.1, from coordinate 2,846 downwards.
TCTTCACGAGCCGGCGAGCAAGGACGCCCGCGGCATGTCTCCTGTACGCCTCTGTCGATCGATGATCCGTGATCGGCTGTACTTCGTCCTGCACGATGCGGCCGAACTCCTCCAGGACAGCATCTGAGATGGTTGACTCCGCGTTGATCATCTCTTCGGCTCGGGTTGCCCTCATCGGGGTAGGGGCCACGGACCCAAGGGCGACACGGAATCCGTCATCACCTCGCATGACAACACAACTCACCGTTGCGATGACCATTGCGTTGCGCGTGCCGACCTTCGCGAACTCCTGAGCGTCAGGCAGATTGTCGGGAATGGTGACACCGGTTATTACTTCATCCGATGCAAGCGATGTGCGCTTGACGCCCGTGAAGAATTCTCGCCACGGCACGATCCGCTCACCACGCTCCTTCGACTCCACGATGATCTCGGCATCTGCGGCTGCGATCCAGGGGAGCCCGTCACCAGCCGGGCTTGCGGTGCCGATGTTGCCGCCAATCGTCCCCGCAGCACGGATCTGTGGCGATCCAACGGTACGCGCTGCTTGCGCCAGTGCGGTGTACTGGCACTGCTCGAGTCTTGCCCAGGTGGTACCCGCGCCGATGCGGGCCGATCCAACATCCTTGAGTTCCTCGACCCGTCCCAGGGACACAATCTGCTCGGGTCGGTGGTGGGCGAGGTTCACCGCAACCATGAGATCGGTACCCCCGGCGAGAAGCTGGGCGTCGGGTTGCTGGGCCTTCACGTCGAGCAACTCGTCGAGGTTGGCTGCAGCTGTGAATTCCATGGGCATACGGTAGTCGGTCGCGAACGCCCTATCGGAATAGCTGCGGCCGTAGGATGTTGACACTCCGACGCCCACGAAAGGACGCGACGCATGGCGGACAACGCTGTTCTTGAGATCGTCGAGCTTGGCTTTCAATGGCCAGGTCTTGACCCCTTCATCATGACGATGCATCACATCGACGAGTACCCGGAGGGAAACGAGGCCCAGGGGCCCGTTGGCTCGCTCGAGGGTCGCCAGATCGGTTCTGACTTTGCTGGCAAGGATGGATGGAGCATGTACCACGGCGATGTGGTGCCAGGGTTCCCCCAGCATCCGCATCGCGGCTTCGAAACCGTCACCGTCGTCCGCAGGGGGTACGTTGATCATTCCGACTCACTTGGGGCGACAGCGAGGTATGGCGGTGGTGATGTCCAGTGGCTGACGACAGGAAGCGGCGTGCAGCACGCCGAGATGTTCCCTCTCATCCATGACCACGAGGCCAACACCATGGAGCTGTTCCAGATCTGGCTCAACCTTCCCCCCGAGTCCAAGATGGTTCCCGCCTACTTCCGGATGCTGTGGTCCGAGGAGATTCCCACTATCGAACCCGCACCGGGCATCAGCGTTGACATAATCGCAGGTACGGTCGATGGTCATGATGCTCCTGAGGCGACGCCTGACTCATGGGCATCGAGCGAGCACGGTGACATGGCGATCTGGCTGGTGCGGCTCGAACCCGGCGCATCATGGAATCTCCCAGCCGCATTATCAGGTGTCAACCGCATGCTCCACTTCTTCCAGGGCAACGATGTGAGTGTGGACGGAGTCGATGTTGGTTCAGGAGCGGGCGTCAGGGTTGTGCCCGATGTTGATATCCCGATCGTCAACAACGGCGAACCAGCCGAGTTCCTCCTCCTCCAGGGCCGGCCCATTGGCGCACCTGTGTTTCAACTCGGACCCTTCGTGATGAACACGCCCGAAGAGCTCCAACAGGCCTTCGATGACTACCGCGCCACCGGCTTCGGCGGCTGGCCGTGGTCACGTCGAGATCCCGTCCACGCGAGAACCGAAGGCCGCTTTGCCCTGCACGCCGACGGACAAGTCGAGCACAGGGACATGCAGCAAGCTCAGACCTGACCTCTCTCTGTTCTCGCGTGGATTCCCGTCGCACACGCGACGGGAATCCACGCAAGAACGCGAGCGAGCGGCTGGGTAGAGTACGGCCGATGATCAACTCGTTCCTAAGGATATTTGGCGTCGTCAAGGAGTATCGGGGTCGACTGATCCTGTCCCAGGTTTCGTTGGCCATCTCGGCCCTTGCCTCCGTCGGGTTTGCAACGCTGGTTGGGCCAATGGTCAACCAGGGAATGGTCGATGGCGATGCTCAAGCAGCGCTCGGATTCGCGTTCTGGATGCTTGTCCTTGCCGCCATTGCTGGTATCACCATGGCTATCGCTGCCTCCCAGGCTGTGTTCTTTTCGCAGGGCGTTGGCTACGTCATCCGCACGAAGCTCTACGACAAGATCCAGGAGTACACATTCGAGAATTTCGATCACCTGTCCTCGAGCCAACTCATGGTCCGGCTCAATGCCGATGTGGTGAACGTCCAGAACGCGATGCTCTACGCCATCCTTCTCGCTCTCTACGCGCCGTTCATGCTCATCGCGACGTTGATCCTCAGCATCATCAACACCCCGGACCTCGTGTGGGTGCTCCTTGTGGTGATGGCGGTCGTTGTGGTGATGCTCGCCGTACTCATCCCACCGATTGTTCGGGCGTACCGCAAACGTCAGGAGCATCTCGACAGCATCAACGGGACACTCACAGAGAATCTGTCGGCCATGGCAGTCGTGAAAGCGTTCATTCGCGAGGACTACGAGGTGGACAAGTTCAACAAGCCGGCCGGCCTCATGCGAGCCGCCTCATACAAGGCAGCATGGCGCGTCGCCTTTCTTGCACCGATGCAGACGGGTATCGGACAGCTCGGCGTCATCCTTGCCCTGTGGGTGGGGGGAACGCAGATCCTGAACGGATCCGGCATGACGGTTGGGCAGTTGTCCGCTTTCACAACCTATCTCGG
>JAMBLH010000074.1 GCA_023336875.1 Actinomycetes bacterium | reverse complement strand
GCGACGTCCCTGGCCGGATCCTGCAGAACGAGTTCGACAGTCGGCAAGGTCGAGGTATTCGACGCTCACTCAGCAAGCCGTTCGAGCACCCGCTGGTTCTGTTCAACAATGGACCGAATCCGTGCCCGGAACGCCGGGTCCTTGCGCCGAACCACGATCCGATCTGCAACCGCCCGGCGAATCACCTCAGCGACCGAGACACGGTCGGCGGTAGCGACCGCTCCGAGGTCCGATGCCTGGTCGACGTCGAGACGAACTGTGAACGTTTCCTGATCCATGCGAGTACGGCATCATGGTGCGCGACTGCATGCAACCGGGCCGTCCAAATTCCGATCCTGCAGCTGGGATCGCCGACGCACCGTGACGGATCGCCTCTCCGCACCTCCTCGGCGGGCATCAACTACTCGTGAACTCTTGGCGAACTCTCGACCCGTCCACGCCTCTACAGATGACCCGACGATTCACGCCCAGACACGTCGAAACCCCTGCCGTGGCAAGGGTTTCAGCGTTTGTCTCTCCGGTGGAGCTGAGGGGATTCGAACCCCTGGCCCCTTGACTGCCAGTCCACGAAACCCCATCCCGAGTGATCCCGCCCTATCCCCTGCTATCGCAGAAACCCTTGTGTCCATTGGGTTTTCGTCCCGTTGCGTCCCAACGCGTTCGGTTGCGTGTTCCCTGGTTTCCGGACTGATAGGCGCCGTATAGGCGCCGCGTGCAAGGATCTCCAGAGGCTGAGGCGTGAATGCTGAACAACGCCACCAGTCTCGAACCTCTTCAACGACGGGACCAGCAGCGATCACGTGCACGGAACAGGGCTGAGTTGATGTCTCGCCCGGCTGTTACCGGTCAAGACCTTGGCTGCGGTCAGGTGGTTCGCGTCGTTGGCTCCGAGCGAGGTCGCTCCGCCACCTCGCGACCGTGGCTCGGAGTTGGTCGTGTTCGGCCTGATCGATTCCGAAATCGGCAGCCGTGAACCTTCCGAAAGATGACAGCGCTTCAAGGAACCCAGCAGTGTCGAAGCCCGTGTCCTTTCGGGACGCCAGATCCAACAGTGACTCCATCTCGAAATGGCGATTCAATTCCACGAGATCGAGGAAGTCGCGGGCCTCGGCCCGATCGAAGAGCGCAAGGACCTTGTTGGCAGCAAGTTCCTCCACAGCCAGCGTCGGCCCGTAGTCGCTCGGCTCGGATGGCATGGCTCGGTAGTCGATAGCCAAATCGATCTCACACCGTTCGTCACCGTCACCCACCTCCAGGCGTACGAACGTTACGAGGTCACGGCGTCTGGTGCAGGCGAGTCCTGCGCTTTCGAAGGCTCGCTCCAATGCATCACGCAGCTCGACCAAAGCCCTCTCCTCCCCCGGGACCGTGAAATAGTCAAGGTCACGCGTAGGTCGGTCGATGAGTCCTCGAACCAAAAGACCGCCGGCTCCAGCCAGAGCGAAACCGCGAGCCTCGGGAAGCTCGCTGACGATTCCAGCGATCCGATCCTGGAAAGGCGTCAGCAAGACAGCAAGACGCCACGATGGCGCTCCAGCCATGCAGCCCAGGCACGGCGTACATTCCGGGGAAGAACGAGTTCATCCCACAGATCGATCAGCTCGTCGGCGCTAACGAAGCGGCGAACGTCATCGTCGTTGCCCTCACGGAGAACTTGCTCATACACGCGGGCGCGTTGCTGGCGATCTCCAAGGTCGTAGCGGCGAGCAGGACCGCTCCAACGAATATGCAACGGCAGTTCCACCACACCAGCGACCTTCTCGACATCTGCGACATCGAGATCATCCGGCACGGCGGGAACCTGAGCAGTGGCCCTTGTCAACCTGTTCATAGTCATCTCAGCGTAGCG
>JAMBLH010000073.1 GCA_023336875.1 Actinomycetes bacterium | reverse complement strand
GGCTTCGGAGGCTTCGGAGGCACCGGAGGCACCGGAGGCACCGGATACGGCGGCGGGTTGCACCCGAGTTGGATCAGTCCGTGGTGCCGGTGTGGTGGACGCTGGCTTCGCAGCGGCGGGTGTTGTCGTCTTCGGTGAATCGGTGATGACGAACGCGTCGATTTCGTCCTGGATCGACGGTTCTGGAGTAGTGGCGGCTGCGGGAGCGAAGGAGATTGCTTCGCCATCCGTTGGGTGGCCGAGGTACAGGGTTGTTGGGCTATCGATGATGACAGTTTGAATTCGTTGACCATCCAAGAATATTCCGTTGCGGCTTCCTGCGTCCTCGACCTTCCACGTGTCACCGTCGTACGAGATAACGGCATGCCTGCGAGAGATTCCAGGCCTCACGATACGTATGGTTGAAGCGGCGTCTGAGCCGATCAGAACGGTCGTACCGTCCTCAACGATCGTCTCGTCCTCTTTGTAGCTGATGGTCAATGACACGTTGTCTCCGGGCGTAATAGGTGCAGTGGCATGAGAATAGTGTATCGGTGGTTTCAGGATCATCCCCGTCGAATCTATGAAGGAATCATACGCACTAGCCTTATTGGTACAGGCTTTCTACGCGGAGGTTCGTCGATGAACGTCGGCGATGTAATGAGCAACGAGATCATGACGATCACCGCTGACGCGCCATTGAAGGATGCTGCGATGATCATGGTGAAGTCAGGTGTGAGCGGGCTTCCCGTTGTGGACGGCGACAGGAAGGTCGTTGGGATCATCACGGAGGCAGACTTTGTCACCGCTGAGGCGAATCGTTCCTGGGGGCGTCAGAGGAGACGTCTGCTGGCGAACTTTCTCGGCGATCCAGCACCGCAGAACGCAAAGACGGTCGCCGATGTCATGACGTTGAATCCCCACACCATCGACAGTGCGTCTTCTGTCACGGAGGCGGCCAGGCGGATGACTGACCTCAGGGTCAAGCGCCTTCCGGTGGTCCTTCCTGACGGCACGCTATGCGGGATTATCTCGCGTGCCGATGTCATGGGTGTGTTCACCAGACCTGACGATGCGCTTGCCGATGAGATAGCCAATGGCGTCGCGGTCGACATTCTTGGATTGTCCCCTGGAGACATCTCAGTCGCGGTGGACGACGGTGTCGCGCAGATATCCGGACATGTGCCTTCGCGTTCTGAGGCCCGGATCCTCGAAGAGCTTTCGAATCGAGTCGAGGGCATTGTCGCGGTCGAATCATCGTTGAGATGGACGCACGATGACACGAAACCGGGCACGCCAGGCATGTAGCTTGCGGCCTCGGCCGATCGCGCTGTCACCCAAGCTGCCGCCTGTGGGCTGGGGTCCTCAGGAAGCCTTCCGGCGTTCGCGGTCGCGCAGCCTGCGGCGTAGCCGTCTCCGTTCGCCAGCGTCAAGGCCGCCCCAGACACCTGACGTCTGGTTTGTCGAAAGCGCGTACTGAAGACATGCGTCGCGCACTGGGCACTCCGAACATATCTTTTTTGCGGACTTTGCCGCCGATTCCTCTTCCGACGCCGGGAAGAACGTGTCGCTATCGACACCGCTGCAAGCAGCCGATTCTCTCCAGCCGGCGTCTGGTTCCCACATCAGATCGCTCAACGTAAGCACTGTGCCATCCCTCTTCTCTTCGGGAATCATATAACGACTACGGCGGTGTGTGAATTCCAAATTTCTCGACATCGAGTTCATCCCACTTGCTGAGTGCCCTCAAGCCGATACGTCTGTTGCCGTCTCTGGGGTGTGATCGGCGTGTCGTGCACCAAGTTCGCCTGTCACTGATCTTGTGATGAGGACAATGAAGAACAGGACGATGGGAATCAGGGCCATCGTTGCGGATCCTGATGTGCCTGCGTGATAACTGATGATGAGGCCGCTTGCGACGGAGAGAACACCGATGACCCCTGCAGTAACCATCATCGTTGGAACACGGCGCACCAGGAGCGCTGCAGTTGCGGGCGGTCCAACCATGAGGCCAAAGACGAGCAAGGTCCCAACGGTTTGGAACGAAGCAACTATCGACAGTGTGATCATCACCAGGAGAATTGCGTGCGTTGCACGAGGTTTTAGCCCGAATAGCTCGGCCTTCTGCTCATTGAACGAGAGCACGAGAAGTCTTCTGTACATCAGGATCGTCCCGCCGACCGCCATCAGGGCCACAGTCGCGAGAACAACAATGTCCTCGGAGGTCACGCCGAGAGCGTTACCGAACAGGATCGCGTCGAGCGTTCTACTGGCACTGTCCGTCGTCGATATCAGTATCACACCGAGAGCAAGCATCCCTGCAAAGAGCAAACCGATTCCTGTGTCCTCAGAGAACTCGGTTTGGCGATGGACGAAGTTGATGCCGACAACCATCACCAGAGCGGCGCCGAGCGCACCGATGAGAGGGTTGAAGCCGAACATCACGGCGAGTGCGATACCAGGAATGACACCATGCACAAGTGCGTCTCCCAGAAAGGTCATTCCGCGGATGACCACCCATGTGCCAACGACCGCAAACACTATCGCGGCAAGCGAGCCCGCGATCAGGGCTCGCTGTTGGATACCAAGGGCGAAGGGGTCAAGTAGCCAATCCATGCTGGCACACGGTAGCTGAGAGGACGTCCATGCCGTGCGAGCGCTACGCTTCGGTGACGTCGATGCTATTGATGGTGACGGGGTCGGTGGGCCGATCCTGGGAGCCTGTTGGGGCTCCCGCGATGGCATCGACGATATCGATGCCATCGGTTACCTCACCAAAGATGGTGTACTGGTTTGGCAGGCCGTAGTCAGTATGCATGATGAAGAACTGTGAGCCGTTTGTGTTCGGGCCGGAATTTGCCATGGCGAGGGTGCCGCGTTTGTAGCTCGTCTTTGAATGGGTCTCGTCCCGGAACTTGTAGCCTGGCCCACCGGTACCGGTGCCTGTCGGGTCGCCACCCTGAACCATGAATCCCGGTATGACACGGTGGAATATCACATCGTCGTAGAAGCCGTCCTGAGCCAGGAACAGGAAGTTGTTCACGGTTTGGGGGGCATCGGCAGCGTAGAACTCAACGGTGATGTCTCCTGCACTTGTGTGAAGGACAGCCTGATAGGTGGTGGACAGATCGATCGAGATATCTGGTGCGGCATCGTACTGCTTGGTCATGGTGGCTCCAACGCTTGGGGACATGCGTGTAGGACGATAGGGCGTTCGTGGTGTCAGAAGCCGCGGCGTTTACGCTTCTTGATCGACTTTGCCTTGAACGGAGCTTCTTCTGGCGGTGGTTCCCATGCGGCCAGATCAGCCAGACGCTCATCGTTTGAGAACATCTTGACGATGGGAACGTTCAGCTCTGCTCGCCTCTGGATGCCGAGGACCTCGTTCACCTGATCCCATTCGACAAGGGTGACAACAAGACCGTCCTCTCCGGCTCGGGCGGTACGACCGCTCCGATGGAGATACGTCTTCGGGTCATCGGGCGGATCGAAGTGCACCACCACATCGACTCCATCGATGTGGAGGCCTCGGGCGGCGACATTCGTTGCGACAAGTACATTGACGTCACCATCGGCGAATCGTCTGAGCGACTGCTCCCGCTTGTTCTGGGGAAGGTCGCCGTGGATCGGCGCGGCATTGACTCCGAGTTCACGCAGATCTCGCGAGAGGCGGTCCGCGCCAGCCTTGGTGCGTGTGAACGCCAGGATGCGGTCGTTGTGTTGCGACAGTTCCGTGACAACCTTCGCCTTGTCCATGTAGTGGACCTTCAGGAACCGGTGTTCCATCGTGTCGACGGTCTCGGTTTCAGACTCGACCTCGTGGTTCACCGGATCGGTCATGTACCGATCGATCAGTTCCTTGACCTGATGGTCCAATGTCGCCGAAAAGAGGAACGTCTGGCGTTGCTCGGGGATCTGGGACATGATTGCACGCACCTGGGGCATAAATCCCATGTCGGCCATCTGATCTGCCTCGTCAATCGCGACGATCTTGATGTCGCTCGGGAGGAGGGCCCTCCGCTCCATCAGGTCGAGGAGCCGTCCTGGCGTGGCGATCACGATTGAAGCGCCTTTGTCGAGCGCGTCGGTTTGTGGCCCCATTGGCGCACCACCGTACACCGACACCGCCACGAGTCCCCGTAGTGCGAGGAGTGGCGTAAGTGCCTTGGTTACCTGCACCGCGAGCTCGCGGGTCGGGACGAGCACCAGGCCCTGGGGTCGTTTCGGTCGTCCCTTCGTGACATGCATGATCATTGGCAGGCCGAAGGCAAGCGTCTTACCCGATCCCGTCTCCGCCTTGCCGGTGATGTCTCTGCCAGCAAGAGCGTCCTCCATCGTCATTTCTTGGATGGGGAACGGTGATGTGATGCCTTGGCTATCGAGTTCTTCGACGAGGTCCGTGTCTATGCCGAGGCCGGCGAATGTCGTCGCGTTCTGAGTGGTTTGTTCTGTAGTCATTCCCTGGGGCGAGGTAGAGGAGGTGTGCCCTGATGATGAAGGTAGCCCTCCGAGGTCGGTAGTCCGTGCGTTTGGCACCGACACACTCAAGTATGTGTCCCCTGCACTGATCGTCGGAGCACGCCATGCGGTACATGTATCGTGGACACCGTGTCTGTCGCGAGAATCTCCGCCGATGGCCTTGCCGCTCTTTTGAAACGAACCGGCGACGCCCACCACGCTGCCTATGAGGCGACGGACGGCACTGATCCCGAGTGGGCGATTTGGTATTCCGCGCATCTGCAGCCTCTTCTTGGCAACGGACTCGGACGCCCAACCACCCGAAGCGAGATCGTATATCTCCTGTGCAAGGCGCAGATGGCGCAGGATGCCGACGGATCAAAGGTTCCGTGGCCGACCTACTACGCACGCCTGTTTCTTTCTGACACCAAGCCGTGAACACGCTACCGGCCTAACGCCTGGTGTACGCGATCCGACCGTGGCGACGACCGAGGGCATAGGTTGCAATGGCAAGGGCTACCGCTCCGGATGCCGCAGTTGTTCTCTTGACCACCTTCTTGCGGGTTCGGGAGAACTCGACAATCGGCCAGCCGCGGTGATAGGCGATTGCTTCGAGCGCTCGATCGGGGTTCACTGCAACTGGGTGCCCGACGATTTCGAGCATCGGGAGGTCACCAGCCGAATCGGTGTATGCGTAGGACCGGGCAAGGTCGTATCCCTCGGATTCGGCAACCGTCTTGATCGCTTCGGCCTTGCCCTCTCCGTAGCAGAACGGCGCGGCCAGCTCGCCCGTATACACCCCGTCAGCTATCTCAGACACCGTCCCTATGCCTCCCGTCATCTCCATTGCATCAGCGAACCGGCCAACGATCTCGACCGGTGACGCGGAGACGATGTACGTGGATCTGCCTGCGTCGGCGTGGAGGTCGATCAGGCCGCGTGCCTCCCTTCGGACGTCGTGGAGGAGCTTCGGAATCACCTCATCTGCGACGTCGGTGAACGCTGCCACCTCAACTCCCTCGATCGCCTCGAGGATTCGTGCCTTGACGGCTTCTGTCTTGTCGTCGGATGCTCCGGAGAACTTGAAGGTCACCGCCGATGCAGCATCTTTGAGCAACTGCGTTGTAGGGACCATTCCGGCGCGGTACGCGACCCAACCGAACGTGAACACCGATGAACCGCTGATGATCGTGCGGTCGAGATCGAAGAATGCTGCGGCCTTGTCTTCGGTCATGATGCCGCGCCGATGTGCACGTCGTCAACGGCAAAGAGGAGCTCGGACCCTCCTATCGCGGCTGGAAGCAACCCATCGACCTTAGGCAGGAGGTTGACAGCGTAGAATCGGGCGGTCGCGACCTTCGAAGCCATCCATGCGTCCTCTTCGGCCGTGGGAAGTGCAACAAGAGCCTGGCGGGCGAGGTAGTAGCCACCTGCAAGAGTGCCGAGCATCTCCTGATACGGCGTTGCTCCTGCCATGCGATCGACAACATCCTCGGATGAATTTAGGTAGTAGGTGGCTGTGCGCACCGTTGCGACCGCGCTCGCGAGATGCTCTCTGAGATCGCGTAGATCGTCTCCTGCGTTGGCGAGTTCCTTGTTGAGGGCCTCGATCTCAGAGAGATAGCGATCGATCACCGATCCGTCGCCCATCGGCAGTTTCCTCATGACGAGGTCAAGTGCCTGGATGCCGTTGGTTCCTTCGTAGATAGGGGTGATACGCGCATCGCGATAGAACTGGGGAGCGCCAGATTCCTCGATGAAGCCAGCACCACCGAGCACCTGGATGCCGATCGATGCCACTTCAACACCCCGATCGGTGCACCAGGACTTGGCAATCGGCGTCAACAGTGCAAGGCGTTCGCCACCCTCGGTCCGGGAACCTTCATCGTCGGCTCGGTGCATGCGATCCTCCGCTGCAACGGCGTCGTACAAGAGGCAACGCATTGCCTCCGTATATGCCTTCATGGTCATCAGCATCCGTCTCACGTCAGCATGATCGATGATCGGAGCTGGCTCGTGCGATCCGAGTTCGCGTCCCTGGATACGCTCCTTGGCGTACTCTGCAGCGTGCTGATACGCCCGCTCCGCGACCGAGAGTCCCTCGAGTCCGACCTCGAGGCGGGCCTGGTTCATCATCGTGAACATGTACCGCATTCCTTGGTTCTCCTCCCCAACCAGAAACCCCCTCGCCGTGTCGAATGACAACACACACGTTGGACTGGCGTGGATACCGAGCTTGTGCTCGATGGAGACGGTCTCGACGGAGTTGCGTTCCCCAGGTGAGCCGTCGTTGTTGAGGATGAACTTCGGGACGACGAACAGAGAGATGCCCTTCGTACCCACCGGAGCGTCTGGGGTTCGAGCGAGCACCAGATGGATGATGTTGTCCGTAAGGTCATGGTCCCCCCACGTGATGAATATCTTCGTTCCGCTGATCTCGTAGCTGCCATCGTCGGCTGGAACCGCTTTTGTTCTCACCGCACCCACATCGGACCCGGCCTCCGCCTCGGTGAGGACCATCGTTCCTGTCCACTCGCTCGAGATCAGCTTTGCGAGGTAGAGATCGCGTAGCTCATCGCCGCCGTGGCGGGTGAGGAGCGTGATGCCGCTCCCCGTGAGCATCGGATTGAGCGAGAACGCAAGGTTGGCGGAGGTCATCATCTCCGAAATGGTCATCCCAATCGTCTTCGGGAAACCGTGACCGCCGTACTCAGGTGATCCCGTGACGGCTGTCCAGCCAGCATCGACGAGCTTGCTCCACACGGGCTTGAACTCCTCAGGCGTGACAACACCACCGTCGACAAGAACGGTTCCCTCCTGGTCGCCGATCTCATTCGTCGGAGCAAACACCTCCGAGAAGAATCGTGCGGCCTCGTCGAGTACGCCCTCGATCATGTCTGGGTCGACATGATCGAAATCCGGCAGTGCAACAATTGACTCGACATCCGAGATCGTGTCGAGAGCGAAGGAGATGTCTCGGACGGGGGGTGTGTAGGTTGGCATACCTGGAAGGGTAGACAAGTAGACAGCGGTCAGAGCGCCTGGCCGGGAGGACGTCCAGTAAAGGACGCACGCATCTACCGTCTACGGTCTATTGTCTACGCTCTTATGGAG
>JAMBLH010000072.1 GCA_023336875.1 Actinomycetes bacterium | reverse complement strand
GCTGCTGCATGCAGCAGCCGTAACAGACAGCGCGACGAGAACCACAAGGAGTCGTTTCATGGGCAACCTTTCATCGAGACCGGAGGCTACGCACGCGTCCGAGATACAGACATCCGGAATACACCGAGGGTCAAATAGAATCGAAGCGAAATGACCCAAGGGAAGGTGCGACATGATGAATTTGGATGTGTCACGCGACGTGTCGGCACCGGCCGACATCGTGTGGACGATCATGACCGATCTCGAGAATTCAGTAGATACGATCTCGGCGATTCAATCAGTCGAGATCCTGTCTGAGCCACAGGCATTCGCGGTTGGGACCAAATGGCGTGAAACCCGCACGATGTTCGGAAAACGGGCTACGGAGGAGATGTGGGTCACAGAGGTCGATCCGGGCACGTCGTATATGGTCGCCGCAGAGAGCCACGGTGCCAGATATACGACGATCATGAAGGTGATCGCCACGGGTGAGGACTCCAGCAGGATCTCGATGAACTTCGGTGCAGAGCCAACAGGCACGATGGCAAAGGTCATGGGAGCCACGATAGGAAAACTCTTCGAGAGCGCCACCAGAAAGGCTATCGCCCACGATCTCGACGATATCGCAGCGGCTGCTGAAGCTCGTAGCTGAAGCAACACACGGGTAAGAGACTGCGTGGACGTGGGTCTCCTCTAGCCTGTGACGTTCGACGGGGAGTTCGCTTGATCGAAGAGCAGAAAAACGATGCAGTTCGCTCGGACGTCGACTTCGAGGCGCTTGAGGTGATCGAGCAGCGGTTGCTCTGGCTCTCGACGCGAATGATCGATCATGCCAATCGAAGGGGAAACACCGAGATCAAGGTTGGCGGCCACCAGGCCTCATGCGCCTCGATGGCAACGATCATGACTTCGCTGTGGTTTGCCCACATCGGAGGGGACGACAAGGTCGCCGTCAAGCCACACGGATCTCCTCTGTATCACTCGATCAAGTACCTGACTGGCGAGCTCGACGGCAGCTACCTAACAACGCTGAGGACTCTCGGTGGACTCCAGGCCTACCCATCGAGGACGAAGGACCCAGACGTATCCGACTTCTCGACCGGTTCCGTCGGCCTCGGTGCTGTAGCCCCACTGTTCTCGGCAGCGACACGCCGATACGTCGACGATCACTTTTCACAACAACCCCAGGCGAGATTCATAGCGATCGCAGGTGACGCCGAACTCGACGAGGGCAACGTGTGGGAGGCCATTGCTGATCCGTCGCTGCAAGGACTTGGCAACGTCATGCTGATCGTTGACCTCAACCGGCAAAGCCTCGACCGAATAATTCCAGGAATCCAGGCACAGCGGCTCATGAGCTTCTTCCGTGATGCCGGATGGCATGTCGTCGAGGCAAAGTACGGCACAAAACTCAACGCGCTCTTCGCACAGCCGAACGGCGAGGCCGTGCGGGATCACATCGATGCAATGACCAACGAGGAGTATCAGAGCCTATTTGCGTACACCGGCGCCGAGCTACGTTCTCGGTTCCTCGCAAACGCGGAACCAGACGTCGGGAGAGCCATTGCTGACATCGCCGACGATGAGCTTGCCTCGGTCGTTCAGAATCTCGGAGGCCACGATCTCAGGGTCCTTGTCGATGCGTATCGACAATGCGACGCGGTGACGGACCGGCCGAGCGTTGTGTTCGCCTACACGATCAAGGGCTGGGGCCTGCCGATCGTTGGAGACCCGATGAACCACTCTGCGCTGATGAGCTCAGCACAGATAGATGCGCTGCGCACAGAGATCGGTCTGACCTCTGCTACCGAATGGGACCGATTCACAGACGAGTCTGCCGCAGCAGCTATCTGCTCGCGGGTCGGTGAGGAGGTCAACAACGAGCCCACTCCCCCACGGCCTCTGCTCAAGGTACCCGATGCGTCCAATGCCAGACACGGACCGAAGGTATCGACACAGGAGGCGTTTGGGAGAACTCTCGTTGCGCTTGGTCGCGACGAGGCACTGGCTCAACGTCTTGTCACGGTGTCACCCGATGTTTCCGTCTCGACAAGCCTCGGCGGATGGATCAACGCTCATGGCGTGTACGCCGCCACTGAACGCCACGACTATTTCGAGCAGGATCAAGTACTGAAGTGGAAGCCGAGTCCTCAAGGTCAACATATCGAACTCGGGATCTCCGAGATGAACCTGTTCCTTCTCCTTGGCCAGCTCGGCCTCTCGCACGACCACCACGGAGAGATGCTCATTCCGATCGGGACCGTGTATGACCCGTTTGTGCTCCGTGGCCTCGATGCCTTGATCTACTCCCTCTACAACGGGTCGAGATTCATCGTGGCCGGAACACCTGCTGGTGTGACACTCGCTTCCGAAGGGGGTGCACACCAGTCCTCGATCACGCCTTCAGTCGGGCTCGAGTTGCCTGGCATCATCCAAACAGAACCAACCTACGCACGGGCACTCGATTGGTTACTCCTCGAGGGTGTTCGTCGTCTGTCGGATCCTGAAGGCTCAAGCCTGTACCTTCGCCTATCAACTCGCTCAATCGACCAATCGCCATTCGACGCGGCGGCCGACCGGATCGGAGTCACACAGATTCGAAGCGACGTGCTCGCAGGCGGGTATCGACTGGTTCAGGCAGGTGAAGGAGAACCGCTCATCATCGCAGCCTCGGGACCAATCATGCCTGAGGTCCTCGCAGCCATCGATCTCCTGATCGACGAGGGCGTCGCCCCCGTCGTCATCGACGTGACAAGCCTCAATCTGCTGTACCGAGGCTGGGTCGACGCTCTTAGCGACGCAGCCGCAACATCGACCGTGCCGACGCATGCGGGCCACCTCGGCAGCCTGATCCGGCCAGGAGAACGTGCAACACCCATCGTCACGGTCCACGACGCTGCATCGCACTCCATGGCATGGCTCGGTTCAGTGTTCGGCCAGCAGGTCGTGCCCATCGGAGTTGACCGCTTCGGCGAATCGGGAACCATCAATGAGCTCTACGGCGAGTTCGGATTTCTCCCGCATCAGATAATGACGGCTGGCCTTATCGCGATCGATGGCGACTGAATCAGGACCTCACCTCAAGCCCTCTCTCCTCCACGATGTCGTGAAGCTGGCTCCGTTGCACGTTATCTGGATCGTGTCGCACAACGATCTGGATCTGTCTGCGGTCGACGCGAACATGATCGACGCCTGACATATCACCGATGTCACGCAATGCCCCGGTCACGCACTCGCCACAGTCACATCCGGGGCAGGTGAGGGCGACGAGATCGATTCTGGTTTCGGCGATTTCCATTGCTAGATCCGGCTGTTGGGGAACCGGCGAAGCCATGGTACCAGCCGCGCGCAGACGAGATGCACGGAGAGCGAACCTCAAGTATGATGATTCACGCATGAAGAACGTACGATTGGGAATACTGCTGGGTGTCTTCGCGCTTGCCGCGGCAGCATGTGGCGGTGGCACTGCGGAAACCACAACGTCATCGACCGTGGTGGCTGTCACTCCACCGCCGACCACGACGGCGGCCACAACAACCATTCCCACCACCACGACTACTACGACCGCTCCTGGACAGGGAGCGACATCGACGATGCTTGTGGTCCAGCAGGACCTAACTGCACTCGGCTACTACACCGGACCGATCGACGGGATTGCAGGTGATGAAACCCGAGCCGCTCTTGCCAAATTCCAGTCAGATGCCGGTATCGAGGCCGACGGAGAATTTGGCCCGATTACCGATGCCGCGATAGTGCCAGTACTCCAAGCAGACGAGGACTACGTCACCGGTGTCCAGGAGGAACTCACAGATCTCGACTTCTACAGCGGACCAATCGACGGCGACTATGGCAACGGCACCCGCAGGGCTGTCGAGAAACTCCAGACGTCGTGCGACCTCGAGGAGACGGGCGAACTGGACATCACCACCCGACTGTGTCTTGCAGGCCTTCTTTAGGCAGTCAACAGTTCACGGTTTCCAGTGAAGAACTGCGATCAGTAAGAGACCCCTGGGGCGCGGAGGCCACTCAATGACCTCGGCGGGTACCGCCGTATTTCATCCGTGTGTCTGACATCGCTGCCGGACGGGCATCATCGTTGTTGACACCAGCTGCGACGAGTTCGCCGATGAAAAAGGTGTGGCTCCCACAATCGACCGCCTGGGTCACCGTGCATTCCATCCACGCGATCGCATCTTCGAATATTGGGGCGCCGGTTTTGCCCTC
>JAMBLH010000071.1 GCA_023336875.1 Actinomycetes bacterium | reverse complement strand
GCTGACTCATACGATCCGCTGGCAAGTCCCAGCTCGATCAGCTCATCCCGCACGGCCACGAGCACTGTTTCGGCACTCTCTAGCGAACCGCGTGCCATGAGCGCACGCCCCAGCTGCATCTCGGCGAAGTTCGCTCCGTAGGTGAGGCCGATGGATCGAAGCACCCGAGTGGCGTTCTTGAGCACCGATTCCGCCTCGTCGAGTCGACGCTGGTTGACAAGAACCTCGCCGATGTTCATCTCGGCAAACCCGGCGACCCCCACATTCCCCAGACGCTCGGCGCCCAACCTGCTCATTTCGTAATAGTCGATTGCATCCGCCCATCTGCCTTCGAAGTAGGCGAGCCCACCGAGATTGTTTGCTACATCCGCCTGGCCTACAAGGTCATCGAGCTGCTGGTAGAGCGAATATGCCTCCTCGAAGAGTTCACGCGCACCAGGCAGGTCGAGCATCAGGTGGGCCCACGACGTCACGCTGTAACCACGGGCGAGGGCAGCCTTGTCGTCGGCCAACCGGGCGACCTCGATGGCCCGTTCGGCCTCCGCGAGCGCATCCTGGGGCCGCTCCTGACGCTGACGGATCATGGCTGCGAAGGCCATCGTCCTCGCTCTCCAGGTGTCGCCCGAAGCATCCATGTTCTCCGCGATCTTTCTCGCTCGCGTGGTTTCGCTGAGGGCTGTCGAGAATCGTCCGGCTGCTTCCCACACTGCAGCCCGCTTCAGGAGGAGCTTGGCCTGCTCCACAGGCTCGTCATCCACCAACTTGTAGGCACGGCGATACGCGTCGAGGGCGCTGTCAAACAGACCAGCGCGTCCGCGCACGTCACCAAGATCCACCCAGATTGCGAAACGTTCAGCATCCGGGATTTCGGGTAGTCGCTTGGCAGCGTCGAGAGCGAGCTCGTACTGGGCCTGTGCTTCGATGTTTGCATATGCATGCGCCGCCCTCATGGCCGCGATGCGGGCGTAATGCCAAGCTGGTTCGTATTCGTGTCCGAGTGAATAATGCATCGCCAGTTGGTCGGCCACGTCCTCCGGACTTTCGCTGCTGGCTGACTCGATCGCGTGCGCCGCCCGCACATGGAGATCGGCTCGTCTGCGATACGAAAGGCCGTCGTAGGCGACGTCGCGCACCATGGCGGCGCGGAATCTCAGCCGACCCTCGCTTGGCTCCTCAAGGAAACCGTCGAGGAGCTCTCGAGTGACAGCGTCGAGCACGAGATCATCCTCGGCAAGGATCTTTTTCACCATTGCAACACGGAAGCTGCGACCCAAGACTGAGCAGTACTGCAGAACCCTTCTGGTAAGTGGCGGCAGCGAATCAATTCCCGTGCTCACGACCGTCCCGAGTGAATCAGGAAGCTCGTCGGCATTGCCAGTTTCGCGCACGACTTTCAGGATCTCCTCTAGGAACAGGGGGTTTCCTCCACCGCGAGCCACGATCGCGTCGATCTCGTGGGGTCGGAGCGGCGTTGCCTCTGTGGCGTCGATGACAAGCTCCTCCGCCTCCTCGGACGTCAAATCTCCGAGCATGAATGTCCGACCCTCTGTTGGAATGAAGCCGTGCTCACTGCCGCGTCGGGAGACAAGAATCGCCCACGGTCGTTGATCGAACGAGCCGCTGAAATGCGATATGAGATGTACCGAGGCCTCATCCATCCACTGTGCATCCTCGATGTTGATCACAGTTGGCTCTGCAAGTGCCGCGTCGAGCAGTCTCGCAACCGCATCCGCAAGCCTGTCCATCCGGAAGCGCGGCTCGATGGCTGATGCCTCCGGTGTATCGGGTACCTCGACGTGCGCGACATCCGCAAGAAGCGGAAGCATGGGAAGCAGGCCCTCATCGATCTCAGCAACGCCCTCCTTCAACGCCGTCGCCATCTCGGCCGGCGTTCCTCGCTCCACACCGAGGACAGCTCGCATCGGGTCTCTGAAGGATCGATACGGCGTTGTCGTACCAAACGGTTCAGCATGGACACTGATCACAGGGATCTCGGGAACGTTGGCACACGCCTCGCGTATCAACCTGCTCTTGCCCACGCCGGTCTCACCGATCACAGTAACGACGGAGCCCCTCCCGTCACGGGCATCAGCGATGGCAGTAGTGAGGTCACCGAGCTCCTCCTCGTGTCCCGTGTACGGGAGCTCAGAACGGTCATCGACCGAGCGCTCACCGACTTCCTCTCCCACCCTGTAGGCGTGAACCGGCTCCTCCTTGCCCTTGACGTGAAACGGTTCGAGCGCTTCGGTTGAGTAGAGGGTGCTGGCCTGATCCAGGACCTTCGGTGTTGCGTATATCGCTCCCGCGGGCGCCGCAGCCATGAGCCGCGCAGCGAGGTTCACGGTGTCACCCATCACGGTGTATGTGGATCGAAACTCCGTTCCGACCTCCCCAGTGAAGACATGCCCGCGATGCACGCCGAAGTGCAGATCGAGAGGCGTGTCGCTGTCCGCTATACGCCGGAACGCTCGCAGCATCCGCGCCTCGTCCTCCTCCCTGGCGACGGGCGCGCCGGCGGCAAGAATCACTTTCCCGCCGTCCTCATTGATGTCCGTTGCGAGGAAGGTCACTTCTTCATCGTCAACAGCCAACACGATCGAAGAGATCGTGGTGTCCAGCGCATCGGATGCAGCATCGGGACCCTCCGATTCGACCAAATAGTCGAAGCCGCAGAACTTGATGAATCCAATGGTGGCGATCCGGTGCTCTGGCTCAGGTGCTCCAGCACTCAAATAGTCGCGAAGAGCCAGAGACACCCACTGGCGCACGTCATCTGGGTCACGGTCCTCTCGCCGCACAGGACCGGGAGCGATGCAATGCGCCTTCCTCCACTTGAGCAACCAGCCATCTCCTTTTGCCGTCGTTGCGGCACCCTCGGGGAGTTGATCCCGCGTGCCCGTACTGACAAGGATCTCCCCGGGATCAGCAGTCTTCTCCATCTCTGTGGTCATGGTGCCTCCGGGACCCGCAACCACCAACTCGCTATGTGACCTCCCAGTTCTGAAGAGATGAATCGGACCGCTATGAATCCCCACGGACATCCTGAGTCGAAGCTTGCCCACCGACGTTTCGTACGACGCGGCACCTCGTAGCGCTGAACGCATCTCGACCGCGGCGCTCGCAGCCCTCGTGGGATGGTCATACCCGGTGAACATCAGGAGCAGCGCATCGCCGCCGAACTTGAGGAGGCTTCCGCCCTGTAGGTAGGCAAGCTCAAGCATGCGTCCAAAAACGAAGTTCAAGACTCCAGTGAGCTCCTCCGCGCCTATGCGGCCTTTGCGAGCGAGCTTCTCGGAGAGGTTCGTGAAGCCTGAGATGTCGACGAAGCACAGCGTCGCGTCGAATTCCTGCCACGACTTGCCGGGAGCGTCATCCGACCAATCCGTGGCAACACGCGGCACATAGCGTTCAAGTGGAGAAGTCGTCTCAACTTCGACCGACATCGTTGCCTCCCTGTGGGAGCGAATCTACTAGTACAACGAGCCCTCCACGAACGGTACGCATGACCTGTTCCGCCAGCGAGTGCCCAATGGTGGGTACGTGGACCCTGGAGCAGAATCCGCGACGCTGTTCGCAAGGAATCAGGCACAATGGAGGTACCGAGACCGAGAAGGTCCATACGTGCCAGCAAATCTGTCACCAGCGTACAAGACGGCCGAAGGTCAATACCGACAAGCCAAGGACCCACAGGAGCGGCTCGATGCCCTCAAGGAGATGCTGCGAGCCATACCCAAACACAAGGGCACCGAGCACCTTCAGGCAGACATCAAGGCGAGGATCAAGGAGCTGACCGACGAGCTGGCTGGCCCGAAGAAGGGCGGTGCCAGAACGGGTCCGACAACGTTCGTCAAGCCGGACGGCGCAGGCCAGATCGCGCTGGTCGGCCCGCCCAACAGCGGCAAGTCAGCGCTTCATGTCACGCTGACCGGTTCACACGCCCACGTTGGCGAGTATCCGTTCACCACCCAGTTCCCCCTGCCGGGAATGATGCCGGTGCACGATGTCGCCATCCAGATCATCGACCTCCCACCCATCGCTACGGAGCATCCGGTACCGTGGATCAGTAACGTTCTCCACTCCGCAGACGGATGTCTACTCATCGTCAATCTCAGCGAGCCCGGCTGCGTCGAGCGTGTTGTCGCACTCCACGATCTATTGAACGAGCGCCGAGTGGTCCTCACAGACAAGTGGCCAGCGGACGACGGCACAGCCGACGACGAACCCGATCTGTTCACAAAGGTGCTCCCCACCCTGTTGGTGGCCAGCAAGTCCGATCGCCTGGACGAAGCCGGAGACGAACTGGCGGTCCTTGAGGAACTCGCCGGCATCGCGTACCCGTGTCAGGCCGTGTCAGCTGAGACCGGTAAGGGAATAGCGCAACTTGGCATCTGGCTCTTTGATCAGCTGGGCGTCGTGCGGGTCTACACGAAGGTGCCCGGCAAGGAAGCAGATATGAATCGACCGTACACAGTCAGCACGGGGTCCACAGTTCGCGATGTCGCAAGACTCGTCCACGGCGAAATCGCTGCACAACTCAAGTACGCCAGGGCATGGGGCGCTTCCGAATTCGATGCGCAACAAGTCGGCGCCGACCATGTCGTCGAGGATGGCGACATTCTCGAGCTTCACCTGTAATCGGGACGTGCACGGTTGGACCGGAGTCGCCGCACCCGACTGAACGTCCTCGCGTGATTCTGCCAACCGACGACCATTACTGTCCCTCGAGCGAGATTGACGATGCTGAGGAGATGGACATCAATGGAGGAAGCGAGCATTGTCGCGGATTCAATCGTGCGGAGCTTTGGCGATGTCACAGCTTTGGACGGCGTCAGCCTAAGCGTTGAGACGGGAACGATCTACGGATTGCTCGGACCGAACGGCGCAGGCAAGACAACCCTGATCCGAGTGCTCACGACGCTGCTCAAACCGGATTCCGGCGCTGGCTTCGTAGCTGGCATCGATGTCGTTGCCCAACCAAATCTCGCGCGCAGGTCTCTTGGCTTGGCCGGGCAGACCGCCGCCGTTGATGAGTTCCTCACTGGTCGCGAGAATCTGGAGATGGTGGGAAACCTCTATCACCTGCCTTCGAAGGAAGTGAAGCAGCGGGCAAGCGAGGTGTTGGAGCGAATCGACCTCGATGACGCCGGTGACCGACCCGTCAGCACGTACTCAGGCGGTATGCGTCGTCGATTGGACCTGGCAGCAAGCCTTGTGGGTCGACCAGAGGTGCTGTTCCTCGATGAGCCAACCACAGGACTCGATCCACGCAGCCGACTCGAGATGTGGGGGCTGATCAACGAACTCGTCGAGGAAGGCGCAACGGTGATGCTCACAACACAGTATCTCGATGAAGCGGATCGTCTTGCAGATCTCATCGGCGTCATCGACCACGGTCGGTTGATCTCTGAGGGAACCGCATCAGATCTCAAAGCCAAGCTGGGAGGTGACATCATCGATGTTGCAGTATCGGCAGACGACCGGGATCTCGCAGGGGCTGTACTCACCGGCATCGCCGGTAAGGAGGCAGCGTGGGACGACGTGTCATTCACGTTCACGATCCCGGCAACAAACGGCGCCGCGACGCTCACCGAGGTGGTGCGCGGACTCGATCAAGCAGGTGTCGTCCCTGACGATCTGGCACTCCATCGGCCGAGTCTCGACGACGTCTTCCTCTCGCTCACAGGGCGCACTGCCGAGGACAAGGTGACCGAGGCAGGGGAATCAGCGAGCACCAAACCCCAGCGGGGTCGGTCGAAATGACAACACAGACAAGATCTATCTCGCAGGACGTGACCAACCAGATGCGCGATACGACCGTAATGATCAAGCGCAACCTGTTGAGGATCATTCGTCTGCCTCAGCTGCTGTTCTTCTCATCCGTCCAACCGATAATCTTCCTGCTGCTCTTCACGTTTGTGTTCGGTGGTGCGATCACGCGAGGTACCGATATCTCATATATCGACTTCCTGCTACCAGGTGTCCTCGTGCAAACCGCTGTATTCGGGTCGACACAGACCGCAATTGGATTGACAGAGGATCTCGCCGCTGGGGTAATCGACCGCTTCCGCTCACTCCCGATGGCCCGATCGGCGGTTCTCGCTGGTCGGACAACGGCGGACCTCGTGAGAAACGCCGCGGTCACCGTCATCATGCTTACCGTTGGAACGATTATTGGCTACCGCATCGGCGGAACGGTGATCGAAGCTGCGCTTGGGGTCGTGATCGCCCTGCTGTTCGGTTTCTCCGTGTCCTGGGCGATGGCTTCACTTGGCCTCTGGGTGAAGAACGCCGAAACGGCCCAAACCGCATCGTTCGTTCTCATCTTCCCTCTCGTGTTCGCAAGCTCGATATTCGTACCGCCTGCGTCGATGCCCAGCTGGCTCCAGGGGTTTGCGGCAAACCAACCAGTCTCTGTGGTAGCGAGTACCGTTCGAGCCCTGATGGGAGGACTGCCAATCGGCTCACGGATCCTCGAATCGGCGATGTGGATAGCGGCAATACTCGCCGTCTTCTTCCCTCTCGGTGTGTATCTCTACCGAAGAGCCGTCAGTACCTAACCCAACAACACCTACCGATAGAAATCTGCGCGCCTCTTGCCAGATTGCTAGCCTCGGTCAATGATTCGCGGACCAATTTCCTACACAGCAGCCAGCGGATTCTCCATTGCATATCACGTCATCGGAGAAGGCGATCGCAAGCTCGTTTGGGTCCCAGGTCTGTTTTCTCATCTGGAGTTGGATTGGGATTTCCCAGCATCGGTCCGATTCTTCGAACGGCTAGCTTCGATGGGGCAGGTGCTGATATTCGACAAGCGCGGCTCGGGACTCAGTGACCGCGAGCTTGGCGACGGTACGCTCGAGACTCGGATGGATGATCTGGTCGCTGTGATGGATGCTGCTGGATTCGCGTCGGCACATGTACTGGGTGTATCTGAAGGCGGTGCTCTTGCGATGCTGTTGGCAGCAACGTATCCGCACAGAACGGACTCGGTCTCATCAGTTGGAGGTCTTCTCAGAGGTCCACTTGCGCCAGGACGTCCACATCCGGAGAGGGCAAAGGCATGGGTATCAAACTTCATCGAGAACGCTGTGCAGGGCTGGGGTAGCGGAAGTACGCTCTCAGCGTTCGTTCGAGCCGCCGCGGAAACAAGCCCCGAACTGCGTTCCCGCTATGAGAGGAATACCGCGTCGCCACGAGCCGTTGAGACCGCGCTCAGAGCTGACATGTCCGTCAACGTACTCCCTGCGCTCCACGCCATCCAGTGTCCGGCACTCATCGTCCACTGCGCTCACGACCCCATCAGCCCCAGCGAAACCGCACGAATGGGCGCTGAACTCATACGCGACTGTCAACTCGTGATTGTCGATGACGCATTCCATTGGAGCGAGAGGTCGGAAGACCTCGAACGGTACGCCGATGCCATAGAAGAATTCATCACAGGATCTCAGCCGACACGAAGGGGAACACTTGATCGGATGCTCGCAACGGTTGTGTTCACGGATCTTGTCCAGTCCACCGCGAACGCTGCTGCCATTGGCGACTCGGCATGGAAGTCAACTTTGGAAAGCCACGATCGGATTGTGCGCGCGATCATCGATCAGTATCGAGGCGAGTTCATAAAGAGCACGGGCGATGGGGTCCTGGCGGTCTTCGATGGACCAGGACGCGCCATCGAAGCCACGGAACGAATCCGCGACAGCCTCGCCTCCCTCGGTCTAGAGATTCGAGCCGGAATACACACAGGTGAGATTGACAGGAGAGGGGACGACGTCAGCGGTATGGCTGTCATCGTCGCTTCACGTATCCAATCGCTTGCGGCAAACGGCGAGATCTGGGTTTCGCCCACCGTCCCTGGTCTCGTTGTCGGTTCCCCGATCGTGTTCGATGAGCGAGAAACTCAAGTACTCAAGGGTGTTCCAGGACAGTGGACTCTGTCAGCAGTGGTCTGAGCCATCGAAGTGTGCGCACAACTCGAGGCACGAGGAGACGTTGCGCCGACTCTTGCGGGTTTCTGTTCCGGAGCCCTAAGAGACTTTGCACGCCTACCGACGCGGGTCCGCCGCTATGACTTGATAACCCCTGGGGGTATCATTGGATCATGGAACTTCAACATGGGGACCGCGACGACATCATCAACCGACTCAAACGTGTCGAGGGCCAACTTCGTGGTCTCCAAACCATGATCGAGGAGGGTCGAGACTGCAACGATGTTCTCACCCAGTTCGCCGCTGCGAACAGGGCTCTGAGCAGGGCGGGATTCCGGTTCTTTTCCGCAACTATGGAACAGTGCAGGCTCAACCCCGAGCTTGCGACTGCTCAGGGGTATTCATCTGACGCCCTTGAGAAGATGTTTCTCCGTCTTAGCTAGCCTGGCAACCAGTCATCCACGGAGTGAAAATGACCGACAACTTGCCAGCAGATCCTCGCGACCCGTCGCCTACCTTCGAATCAGAAGAGCTCGAGATGGCCGATCCGCAAGATGTGCCCTCGGACTCGAGGGGATGGGCAGTCGCAGCACATGTTTCACCACTGGTTGGCATCTACGTTCTGGGCGCTCTATTCATCTGGCTTATCAAACGTGACGAGGATTCCTTCGTTGAGTTCCATTCCAGGGAGGCGTTGAACTTCCAGCTCTCGATGCTGATTTACGGTCTGATCTCTGCGCTGCTGATCATCGTCTTCGTGGGCATCGTGCTGCTGTTCGCCGTAGGCATCTTCTCGTTTGTGATGGCGATCATCGCTGGCATCAAGGCCGCAAGCGGAGAGCTATACCGATATCCACTGACGATGCGAATGGTCAAGCCGCACACGCCTAAACGGCAGGCGTGACCAGCAGACCGCTGAACTTCGCGAGATTGTCCTTCACCACAGCCGGGGTACCGCCCGCTGCCAGTATGAAGCTCGCCGCAATACCCGCTCGGTAGCCACTGGCGCAATACACGAATACCTTGCCGTTGGCGACGTAGGGTTCCGGATCGTCCGCAACCTTCGGCAGATGCGCCAGATCTGCCCCAGGAATCACACCACCCTCATGCTCAACCGGGTCTCGCACGTCGAGCATGGCGAGTGCGGCCGCGTCTCCGATGCCAGCGAAGTCGACGATCTCTATCGTCGTGAGCGGTCCGTCCGCAAAGGCCGTGAGATTCTCTGGGTCGATGCGACCGACAACATCATCCCATCCAATCCGCTGCAGATGGACCCTTACGGTTTCAACCTGGTCGGCACTGCCAACGAGGATCAGTGGTGATCCCCAATTGAGTGTCCAACCCATGTACACCGCGTCGTCGTTCGAGATCTCGAACGACAGCGAGCCCGGAATGTGACCGGCGGCGAATTCAGTGAATGCGCGGACATCAACGATCGTCGTACCCAACGTGTCGCCAGCCTCGTTGATCACGGGGAGAGGATCGATTGGCGGAGCTCCCAGCGGCTCAAGGTTTGCAGGGGCCATGTAGCGGTAGTACGCGGGAAACTGTCTGTAACCCATCAACTGGCTCATCCCGAAGGCCGAAACCGATGGCGCTATGAGTGCGGGGTTCTGAAGTCTCTCCTGCGCAATGGTGCTGGTCGTGGCTGAGACGTTGCCTGCCGCACAGAACGAACCGGAGCCATGGGTTGGTGCGACGAGCGACGGATCGGGGAGTTCACTCGCAATACGATGCATGGACTCGTACTGATCATTCAGCAACTGCTCTGTGTTATCGGGACCGAGGAGGTCCGAGCGGCCGACTGCTCCAACGAGCATCGACCCTCCGGAGAAGATGGCGACGGGACCATCGGGGGACTCGAGAACGTAGGACGTGTGATTGAACGTGTGACCAGGCGTGTGCATTGCCCGCATCACCCACCCGCCGACAGGCATCGTCTCCCCGTCAGAAAGGGGTGTGTGATAGTACGGAGCACCAGTGTTTGCCGGCAGCACGTAGGCCGCGCCGTGATCATCGGCGAATCGTTTTCCTCCGCTGACATAGTCATTGTGAATGTGAGTCTCGAACACGGCGACCAATGAAGCGTCTATACCGGACAACACATCATCGAATCGGTCCAGGTCGCGCTGAATGTCGATCGCCACCGCCTGGTCGTCGACGACGACGATGTAGGAGTGATCACCCAGGCTCGCTGTGGAGATCTGCTTCGCGAAGGCCTTCGTTCCAGCCTCTGAAAGGTCGAGAGTCATGTTGGGGAACTCTTTCAATTGATCCGGCGTCAGACTAGTATACCCCCCTGGGTACCCATTCGGGTAACCAACCTCCCAGAAGGAAAGCACAAATGTTCAGTCGTGACAAGACAGCAGTCGACGTCGAGACAGCCAGTCAGATGGCCGCCGACGACGGGTACGTCATTCTCGACGTCCGAACAGCACGAGAGAGGGCCCAGGGCTATCCGCCTGGCTCCGTTCATATGGTCCTCGAATCGATTCCCGAGCGGCTCAGCGAGCTCCAGGGAACCAAGGTGCTTGCGTTCTGTCGGAGCGGCAGCCGATCGGGTGCTGCGGCGCGTTTTCTCTCTCAACATGACATCGAAGCACACAACGTCAAAGGTGGCATTCTTGCATGGTCACGTGCTGGACTGCCTCTCAAAGAAGGGTCCCAAAGATGAAATCCAACACGAAGGCACTGATTGCAGGTCTCATGCTCGGCGCTGTGGTCCTCGCTGGCTGCTCATCGAGTTCCGCAACACTCGAAACGGTGAGTCCAGATGCCGCCGCAACAATCATTGCAGAGGATTCCAGCGAGATCATCCTCGACATCAGAACTCCCGCGGAGTTCGACCAAGGCATCATCGAGGGCGCCATCAACATCGACTTCTACGAGCCAACGTTCTCATCCGACCTGGACGCGCTCGACAAGGATGCCCGCTACGTCGTGTACTGCCGGAGCGGTAGCCGCTCGGGTGAGGCGATGAGCACGTTTGCTGACCTTGGATTCACGAATGTGACCGAGATCGATGGCGGCATTGCAAACTGGTACGAAACCGGCCTTCCCGTCGTCCTCCCCTAGCGAGGTCAAGTGTTGTCGGCACATCCGGCAGCTGGTGCCACGGCACTAGCATCGGGCATCGATGATCTTTTCGGACCGAACCATAAAGGAAGCCGTCGCAAGCGGACGGATATCCATCGATCCGTACGAGGAGTCGATGGTGCAGCCGTCGAGCATCGATCTGCGATGTGCTCCCCACTTCAGGGTCTTCGAGAACCACAAATATGCCGTTATCGACCCGAAGGCACCCCAGGGCGACCTGACAGTTGGTGTGGAGGCGAGCGACACCGAACCGTTCATCCTCCACCCAGGAGAATTCGTACTCGGTTCCACGCTCGAAGTCATTGGGCTTGCGGACGACATTGTTGCGCGACTCGAAGGCAAGTCGAGCCTTGGGCGGCTCGGTCTGCTTATCCACTCGACGGCGGGATTCATCGATCCGGGATTCAGGGGGCAGGTCACCCTTGAGCTGTCAAATGTGGCGAACCTGCCCATCGCGATCTATCCGAGTATGAAGATCGGGCAGATCAGCTTCTATCAGATGACGACTCCAGCAGAGTTCCCCTACGGCTCGCCCGAGCTTGGATCCAAGTACCAGGATCAGACAGGTCCCACACCATCTCAGATGCATCAGGACTTCGGGGGTTCCCATTGATCGATCATCGCTGCGTGCGAGGAAACGGGACCCTCGCTACCGATTCGCAACAGCAAGCAGGCGCACTTCGACGTCGCTGACGACACCGCCAGATGGCGTATCGTTGCCGCGCTTGAGATATCCAAGGGCCACACCTCTACTGGCCGAAGTCACATACCCGACGTCGTCGCCGCCAATGACGATCGGTGTCCCCGACTCGACGATCGCGGCGTCATCGAACTCGAGTTGTATCAACCGTTTGGGGGGCTCCGCGCCGCGGTAGTGAACACGGGCAACGAACTCCTGACCCGTGTAGCACCCCTTCTCGAACCCCACCGTCAGTGGGACCAGTCCCGTCATCACAGGTGTGATCGAAGGACCGATGTCCAAGCCCATTGAGGGCCACCCGGATGCGATCCGAACCCGCTCGAGGTCGCTCACACTCAGTACTTCCGCACCTTCGGGCATCAGGACATCGGGTCCAATCATGTCGACTCCGTCAATACCCTTCCACGGAGTCTCTGCGCTGATCGGCGCATCAGAGAGGTCGGGTAGGCCACCTCTCCAGGCGATTCCTGTCCACCTCGACTGCTCGAATTCGACATCCATGCGGAAGAGAAACTCGTCGATCGTTTGGCGCACCGTGTCGCCCCAGCCAGGATCCGTGTCGAGGATGAACTCCTCGACACTTGATCGGGTTATCCGCATTAGAGCCAGAATGTCGCTCTTTGGCGTGAGAAGAAACGACCACATGGATGCACCGACTGTAATGCCCGATACATCTTGGCTGAGCTGGGTTTGGAGATAGTCGCCTGCATCGGCACCACGAACGATCACAATGTCGCGCTCAATCGGTGTGGCAGTTGGTTCCAAGATAGGTTGATGGTACGCCAGGATCCGACCCAGAGCAACGCCTCGGGCCAGTGCTGCGACGACGAACATTTGCGCCGTTCTCTGCGCCAGGAACGTTCGTCGTCGCAGCACTAGTCACTCCGTCAATCGCGAAATGGGTCGTTCGGACGATGAGGATTTCGACCTGAGATTCCGATAGAACTGCATGGAAGCGGAGAAAGTCGTACCGGTGGGATTCGCTGCGCGCACGCGTACGCGAATTGTCGCGGTCGTAGGTGGACTCGGGATCGTTGTGATCCTCATCGCACTTGCCTTCGTGTTTGCAACCTCCTCAGGCGCCAGACAAGTCGCCGAGAGCGCTCGTTCTCTCCATGAAGCCAACGCCGCCGCGGGGTCGGCTGCACTCTCAAGGGCTGCCCTTGCGCAGGCGACGGTGTTCGGGATCGACAACGAACTTGGTGTCGCATCCGACGAGGCGCTGGACATTGCACTGACCGCCGCGACCGTCACGCTCACGGATGTCGAACATTGGGCCGATGTCCTGGCATCGAACAGCTCGACGAGTCTCATCGCAGGCGACCTCAACGATTTCGCGAACACCGGTAGCCAGATAGTTGCCCTTCTGGCTGACGGACAGGCCATCGAAGCTGAACAACTCAGAGGCTCGGACCTCGAACAGGGCTACGACACCCTGGCCGCGGCTCTTGCGTCTCGCCAGGCGGCCACGGTCGATGAGATTCGTCGCACAGAACGTTTCGCGGGTGCCGTGGGTTGGCTCACTCGCCTTCTCGCCACGCTACTGATTCCCGCTGTCGCGATCATCCTCTACTTCCTTCTCGTCAGACGTCAGCTACGCGAAGCAAGGCTCACGATGAACGCGCAGCTCGAGGCTGAGCAGGAGCTTGGTAGGGCGAAGGACGACTTCATCGCCGGTATCTCCCACGAGCTCAGGACTCCTCTCACCAGTATCTACGGGTTCAGCGAGTACCTTGTGAACAACGACGTACTTGATCCGGATGAGACAGTCGAGTTGGTTGCGCTCATCCATGAGGACTCCGTTGAGCTCTCGCGAATGATCGAGGATCTCCTCACCGCTGCTCGCGTTGAGTCCGATGCCCTGAAGTTTGCATACGAGAACGTTGATCTTCGAGCCGAGACCGTCGCTGCCACAGGCGCGATGACCCGCTCTGGTGCCACAGTCCAGATCATGGGTGACGTCCTTTGCTGGGCGGATCCAAACAGAGTTCGACAGATAATCCGAAACCTCGTATCGAATGCCATCAAACACGGCGGCCCAACCGTCGACGTCTACCTCGAGAGTGACGGCGATCGTGCAGTATTGACTGTGTCTGACAACGGCGAGGTCATGGATCCCGATCTTGAGCAACGGATGTTCGACCGCTTCGTCCACGACGGCGTTGAGACGCTGCTCACGGGCTCCGTGGGCCTCGGACTGTCCATTGCACGCTCGCTCGCACGAACGATGGGCGGTGACATCCGATTCGTCCGCGCTGGCGGATGGACGAATTTCGAAGTCTCGCTCCCCCGCAATGAGGGAGTTCCCATCGAAGTCCCACCGGCAGCCCAGGCGCCAATCGTCACGGATGGGCCCTTTGCCGAACGCGTCCTCGCGGCGTACTCATGAAACGGATCACCACAGTTCTTGCCGGCGTCGCTGCTGTGTGTCTGCTCGCGCTGCCCGCAATTGCTGGCACTCCTGTGCCGGAATTCCTTGATACATTCGCAGAGCAGAGCTTCAGCGGAAATGATGGTTCACTCCAGTTCAACGGACCATGGACCGAGTTGGGTGAGAACGATGGGCCCACGTCAGGATTCGTTTGGGTGCGGGACCATAGCTACTGCGGAGAGGGATACTGCCTCAAGATCGGCGGAACCGACGACGCCGCGGGACACGGAGCCTATAGAGCCCTCGACCTCTCCGGCGCAACATATGCCGAGTTGAGGTTCGACGATGGGCGCGAACTATTGGACGGTGACTCTGGCGGCCTGGCCGTGGTCCAGATCTCGCGAGACGGGGGCGACAGCTGGACAACCCTCGAGACGTTCACCCTTGACAGGGACGACGGGGGCCTGTCCTTCCACAAGAAGTACCCCATAACGAACTTCGCCGCGTCCACTACCGTCATCCGTTTCAAGATCAGCGACGCTGAGGGTCTCAATGCCTACTGGCTCATCGACAACGTCGTCGTGGTGGCCGAGTTCGAGACAGAGACAACGAAGCCGCCAGAACCCGCCACCTCGACATCCACTTCAACTTCAACGTCGACGACGACGACGACGACGACGACGACGAAACCGATCACATCCACAATGTCGTCGACACCCACCACAACGAAGGCGCCACGAACGACGACCACCACCACCGAAGTGCCAGCCACGACCACGAGACCGGCCACCACCACCACGACGACACGCCCGGTCACGACGACAACCACAGAACCACCACCGGCGATTGATAGTGAGATACCGCCAGAGGACAGGGCGATGATGCTGAGCAAAACCGCTCTCGCTGTTCCAGCCGCTTCGGGCACCACCGCCATGCCCGCATCGATGGTCAGCGGCTCCGTGCCCGAGGATCACCATGTCGAGCCCGTCGAGGCCTTCGCTGCAGTGTTCCTTACAGAATCTGGTAGCTACGGCGGAAACTTGCTGCCGTCAGTCGTGCTCGGAATCGTGATCGCGGCGGTGAGCCTCATCGGCATCGGTACCCGAAGAGAGAGCTGATATGGTTCGAGCGTTTGACGTCAAAGACTCACATCGCGGCCTGAGCGCCGATTGCATCCTGCTGTTTACCCGTGGAGCTCGCCGCGACAAGGCCGCCGACGATCACAAGGATTACGCCAATCCATGACAGTGTATTCGGGATCTCGCCGAGGAACAGAGCTGCCCACACCACTGCTGACGCCGGCTCGAGGTACATCACCACGCTGACGGCAGCGACTGGCACATGGCGCATCGACTCCCAGAACACGAACCCGGCCAAACCTGTGAAGAGCGCACCGAGAATCAAGAAGTCCACGATGAACTCGCCGTTCTGGGTGAGCGCCTCATACGTCGCTGGCGCAAGCAGAACCGTTGCAACGATGAGCTCGCCGGTGGCCATGGTCAACCCACCAAGATCCTTTGCAACAGGCTTCCCTGCAAGCATGACACCCGCGAGTAGCGCGGCTGAGAGCGCGGCCATGCCGACTCCAGCCGGATCAACGACGTCGGTCTGCCACGGCTGAACGACGAGCAGCGTCCCGAAGAGAGCGACAGCTAGCGCCACCCAGATCCGCCTGCCCGCGTGTTCGCCAAATAGTGGACCCGCGAGAATGGCCGCAGCGATAGGCCCCAGATAGAGCACGGCAAGCGCCACGGCAACAGTCGTCAATTTGATCGACTCGAAGAACGTGACCCAATGCAAGGCAAGAAGTACCCCCGAGAGAACCAGTCGCCACCGTCTCACCTGTGGGACCCTCAGCCTGCCAAGCGCGGCAGCGACCGCAACGAGAGCGACAGCCCCAAAGGTGACGCGCGCCCCCACAAGCTGGATCGAAGGGATGTCGTTCCTCACGAACAAGGGGATTGCACCCCACGCTATCGAGAGGCCCGCGAGGGCTCCGATCGCGAGGACTTGGGTGCGTTGTCCGGAATTCATCCGACGAGGCTAGCCCCGAGTGTCGCAAAGATCGCGAAGGATGAGCCCGGAGTTGCTGGTAACTCCCAAGGAACGCGGAGCGTGAACCCCGGAGTTGCGCAGCAACCCCCAGGAACGCGGAGCGTTCCCTACATTGGCGGGTCTGAGCGTCCCATGTCGGCGAACAAGGTGAACTCGGGCAGGAACGTCATGTCGATCTTGCCAACACCGCCCTGGCGATGCTTGGCGATAACGATCTCTGCAACGCCCTTGGACTCCACCTTCTCCGGGTAGTAATACTCGTCGCGGTAAATGAACATCACGACATCAGCATCCTGCTCGACTGCACCTGACTCACGAAGATCGCCAAGGCGTGGCCGCTTGTCCTCCCGCGACTCGACACCACGATTGAGCTGTGACAGCGCAATGATCGGGACTTTCAACTCACGCGCCAGGCCCTTGAGGGAACGCGAGATCATCGCGATCTCCTGCTGTCTGTTCTCCTGACCGGATCCGTTCATCAGCTGGATGTAGTCAACGACTATCAGGTCAAGGCCCGGCCTCCGTCTGAGCCTTCGGCTCTTCGCACGGATCTCGGTGACGGTCAATCCGGGAGAGTCATCTACGAAAATGTTCTGCTTATACAGCGCTCCTGCAGCGTTCGAGAGCTTCGTAAAGTCAACCTCGGTCAAACGGCCTGTGCGAAGCTTCTGTGAGTCAATTCGGCCGTTTGCGCACAACATCCGGGTGACGATCTCCTCGCGGCTCATCTCAAGGCTGAAGATCGCAACCGTATTGCCCGCAAGAGCAACGTTCTGAGCAATATTGAGCATCAACGAGGTCTTTCCCATGCCTGGGCGTGCGGCGAGGATCAAGAGGTTCGTTGGATGGAGTCCCGCGAGCATCCGGTCAAGGTCACGGTATCCCGTCGCAATTCCTGTTACCTCCGAACCGTTTCGCTGAAGCTCCTCGGCTTTTTCGATCGCGGGGCCAAGAAGATCATCGATGTTCTGGAGACCGTCGCCGACCTGTCGCTCTGCTACCGCAAACACTGCTTGCTCTGCCTTGTCGACAACCTCTGAGATGGGTTCCTCTGTTCTTCCTGCGATGACGCCGATATCACCGCCGACACGCATCAGTCGACGACGAAGTGCGTGCTCCTCGACTATGCCGGCGTAATACTCGGCGTTGGACGTCGAGGGGACCGAGTCGATCAGGCGTGTGAGAGCTTCGATACCGCCCATGCGGTCGAGTGAACCGTCGCGCCTGAGGCCCTCCGAGACGGTCACTGCATCGATGGGTTCGTTCGCATCGAAAAGCTGCTTTACAACCTCGAAGATTCGTTGGTGCGAGGGCTTGTAAAAGTCGTCGACGTGAAGCTTCTCAAGTGCGACATTGGCTGCGTCACTCGAGAGAAGCACCGACCCGAGGACCGATTCTTCGGCGTCGATGCTGTGCGGTGGCACCCGGGGTGAGCGGGCGGTCTGTGTTTCTATGACCGCTGTCACCGGTCCTCCTCTGCTGTGTTGTCAGAGCGTGTCGTCAACGTGGCACTCGCCATCATGCATGTCGGGTGTGACGTTTTCTGTTGGTTGCGCTGATGCCCTGGCGCCAGCATGCCGAGCATAAGCGGACGAGCGAATGACATGGAACCTCAGATACTTCCGTCTTTTCGCGGTCAAATACGTTCTTCGCGAGCTGGACGTCGACGATTCGGCTACGCCGGGATCACGTCCAGGGTCACGTGGACCTCGATATCTGTGTGCGGTCTGATCGCGATCTCGTGAAGGCCGATTTCCTTGATCGGCTCATCGATCTGGATGATCTTCTTGTCGATCTCGACACCGGTGAACTTGACGATGGCTTCAGCGATGTCTGTGGCACCGATGGAACCGAAGAGGTTCCCGGCGTCCCCTGCCCGCGCTGCTACCACGACGCGGGTTCCCGCAAGCGAGTCAGCGAGCGTCTGGGCATCCTCGAGTGACTTGCGGGCAGATTCGATACGAGCAACACGCATCGACTCAGCCTGCTTCAAGGACCCGGCCGACGCCTTCACAGCGAACTTCTTGGGAACGAGATAGTTGCGGGCGTACCCGTCTGCTACCTCGACCACATCGCCCTTCTCGCCGAGTGACTCGACAGGCTTGGTGAGGATGACCTTCATCTGCTGGACCTCGATCCGCGGTCAGACCTTCCAGGCGCACCGGATCGGTATGACGTGTACGGAAGAAGCGCCATCTCGCGCGCATTCTTGATGGCCATTGCAACCTCGCGTTGGCGCTTCGGCGTCAGGCCTGTGACGCGACGCGAACGAATCTTCCCGCGGTCGGACATGAACTTGCGCAACAGCGCAATGTCCTTGTAATCGACAACTTCTTCGTCTGAGAACCGGTACACGGCCCTTTTCTTCTTTGCCGTCAGCTCAGGGCGACGACGCTTTCTCGGGGTTCTTGGACTAGCCATGGATGTGCTCCTTGAAGTTTCTAGAACGGTGCTTCGTCAGGACCGAAGTCCGTGCGAGCGACCGGTGCTGCTGGGGTGGTGTTGCCACCGCCATAGTTGCCGCCCCCACCATCAGAACGGGGCGTCCGAGTTACGGTTGCCGTCGCCCAACGGAGCGACGGCCCTATCTCGTCGATACGAACTTCGACAACCGAGCGCTTCTCGCCCTCGTTCGTCTCCCAGTTACGCTGCTCAAGACGACCGGTGATAAACACCCTGTCACCTTTGGAGAGCGATTCCGAGATGTTCTCAGCGACATCGCGCCAGCAGGTACCTCCGAAGAAGCTGGTGTCTTCCTGCCATTCGTCATTGCGATCGCGGTAACGCCGATTGACGGCTATTCGGACCTTGGCCATTGCAATGCCACTTGCGGTGAAGCGAAGCTCGGGATCTTCGACAAGGTTTCCTACGAGGGTCACGCTATTGCTCATTGCATCTCTCTTCTCTCAGCTTGTTCATTAGTGTGAACGGTCTGTGTGACACGAATCAACTGGCGACGCTCTTGGCGGGGTATTGCCTGAGGATCTTGTGTCGGACAACACTGTCGAGCAGTGCCAGTGAACGGTGAAGGGTATCCTGTAGTTCCACGTCCCCATCAAATGTGATGACGGAGTAGTACCCCTCGTTCATTTGGTTAATCTCGTAGGCGAAGCGGCGCTTGCCCCAGAAATCCGTTGCGGTGACGGATCCGTC
>JAMBLH010000070.1 GCA_023336875.1 Actinomycetes bacterium | reverse complement strand
GAACAGTACCCCATCCCGTTCTTGCGTAACTGGGGACCGCAAGGCGGTCCCCAGTTACGCAAGAACGGGAGTGTGCGGGTGGCTTGTACCATCGTGGCATGCCTGTTGACATTGATATCGCAAGGGTGGCGAACCTCGCGCGGCTCTCGCTCACTGAGGACCAGCTGGAGACCTTTGGCGCGCAGCTGGGTGACATTCTCGAGCACGCAGAGCGCGTCCAGGCTCTGCCAACCGAAGGTGTTCCTCCAACGTCACATCCGCTCCCAATGGTGAATGCGTTCAGGGCGGACGAGGTCGGGGAGTGCCTCAAACCCGAATCGTTCCTCAGCGAGGCACCTGACGTTGCCGATGGGCAGTTCCGCGTGCCGAGGATCCTCGGTTGAAATGGCCGATCTAGCTGACCTGACGATTTCCGAGGCTGGCGTTGGTCTACGTGCGGGCGACTTCACGTCTGTCGATCTACTCGAAGCGGTCACGAAACGCGCCTCGATGACTGAGGCACAGCTCCACGCCTATCTCACACTCGACCACGAGGGCGCTCCCACCCAAGCGCTCTCTGCCGATGAGATGTTCTCCAATGGAGAGGACAGGGGACCGCTGCAGGGGATTCCGGTCGCCCTGAAGGACAACATGTGCACTCTCGGCGTCGAGACGACTGCTTCTTCGAGAATCCTCGCGGGCTGGATCCCCCCATACGACGCAACCGTGGTTGAGAGGTTGAAGGCGTCCGGGGCCGTGATCACAGGTAAGACGAATCTCGACGAGTTCGCAATGGGCTCCTCAACGGAGAACTCGGCATTTGGAACCACGCGCAATCCATGGAACACGGACAAGGTCCCCGGCGGTTCCTCAGGCGGTTCGGCAGCCGTCGCGGCAGTTGGGTCAGCGTTCGGCTCCTTCGGGTCAGACACAGGAGGCTCCGTGCGCCAGCCTGCAGCATTCACAGGAGTCGTAGGCATGAAGCCGACATACGGCCTTGTATCAAGGTACGGACTCATTGCATTTGCATCGTCTCTCGATCAGATCGGACCCTTCTCGCGTTCCGTTTCGGACTCTGTGGCGATGCTCGAGATCATCTCAGGCTTCGATCCTCGAGACGCCACGAGCATCAACGCGCGGGTGCCCGAATTCGGTCGCTCGCTCGCTAAGGGTGTTTCCGGGATGAGGATCGGAATCGTCTCCGACTTCATGAACCCAGACATCATCGATAGCGAGATCATCGCCGCCACGCGTGCTATGGCTGACAGGCTCCAGGACTCCGGAGCCGAGGTCGTGGAGGTGGCGCTGCCTTCGACCGAGTTCTCCCTTTCGGCCTACTACCTCATTGCGCCGGCCGAGTGTTCATCGAATCTCGCACGATTCGACGGTGTCCGCTACGGGCACCGGTCGGACTTTGAGGGCACCACGGAGGAGATGATGGCCCATTCGAGGGCTGAGGGCTTCGGGCCTGAGGTGATTCGACGAATACTGCTCGGCACATACGCACTGTCCGCGGGGTATTACGACGCCTTCTACGGTCAGGCCCAGCGAGTCAGAACGCTCGTGAGGAGGGAGTTCGCAACAGCCTATGAGCACGTGGATGCACTCATCTCACCCACTACGCCTTCCACAGCGTTCGGTGTGGGGGAGAAATCCTCGGACCCGATTGCCATGTACTACTCGGATCTCTGCACCATTCCATCGAACCTTGCGGGTGACCCGGCAATATCGGTCCCCATCGGGCTCGATGATCAGAATCTCCCGATCGGATTCCAGATCATGGCGCCTGCGCTCGGCGAGGAAGTGATGTATCAGGTGGCGGCAGAGGTCGAGCGCCTTGCGGACTTCACCCAGAGGCCGTATCTGGCCACATCGATAGAGGTGAAGCCGTGACCGACTGGGAAGCCGTCATCGGACTCGAGACCCACGTGGAGCTGTCGACGCGGTCGAAGATGTTCTGCTCATGCCCTGTTGATGTCGACGGTCTGCCCAACGCGGCTTGCTGCCCCGTCTGCCTCGCTCTTCCCGGTGCGCTCCCCGTACCGAACGAGAAGGCGATCGAGGGAATCGTGAAGATCGGGCTTGCCCTCGATTGCGAGATAAACGAGTCGTCGTTGTTCTACCGCAAGAACTACTTCTATCCAGATCTCCCGAAGAACTACCAGATCAGTCAGTACACGTTCCCTGTGTGTGAACACGGAGAGCTCGAGGTCGACGTGGACGGAACCACAAAGACCGTTGGTATCACCAGAGTTCACATGGAGGAGGACACAGGCAAGAGCACCCATGTTGGAGATGGTGATGGTCGCATCCACGACGCGGATCACACACTGCTCGACTTCAACCGAGCAGGCGTTCCACTCGTAGAGGTTGTGACCGAGCCGGACATCCGCACATCGGAGGAGGCTCGCGCCTACGGCGCTGAGCTGCAGCGCATCGTGCTTGCGCTAGGTGTCTCTGATGCCAAACTCGAGGCCGGGTCGATGCGGTTTGATGTCAATGTCTCAGTTCGCCCAAGGGGCCGGGAGGAGCTCGGCACACGCACGGAGACGAAGAACGTGAACTCGCTCCGCTCCGTGCAGCGAACAATCGACTTCGAGATCGATCGACAGATCAAGGTGCTTGAGTCCGGAGGCACCATCCGGCAGGAAACGCGTCACTGGAACGAGAACACTGGCGTCACCACCTCGATGAGGTCCAAGGAGGAGTCGGAGGACTACCGGTACTTCCAGGACCCGGATCTCCTGCCGCTCGAGGTCACGCAGCGGTGGCAGGACGAGATCAAGGAAACCATCCCGGAGCTCCCCGCACAACGCCGTGAGCGCTACATCGCTGCAGGCACGGACGACGTGACAGCTGGTGTGCTGGTGGACAATGGCGAACTTGGTGCGCTGTTCGATGAAGCAGTAGATGGTGGAGCATCCGGGCGCTCGGTCGGGATCTGGCTCACGGGGGAGGTTGTTGCCTACTCGCGTCGCAATGACATCCACATCGCCGATTCACCCCTTGCTGCTGTTCACCTGGTGGAGCTGACAACGATGGTCGATGAAGGCAAGCTCTCCTCATCTGCAGCCAAGGAAGTTCTCATAGGTGTCCTTGACGGTGGGGGGAGTCCCTCAGACGTCGCTGAAGCGAAGGACCTGCTCCAGGTCTCTGATACGGGAGCGATCGAGGCAGCCGTCGACCAGGTCCTGTCCCAGAACCCTGACGCTATCGAGAAGATCAGTGCAGGAGACATGAAGCCTTTCGGTTTCCTTGTGGGTCAGGTCATGCGCAACATGGGCGGCAAGGCCGACCCAAAGATCGTCCAGCAACTCCTACGCGACCGAACTGCGAGCTAGTCCTCCCTCTAGGGGG
>JAMBLH010000069.1 GCA_023336875.1 Actinomycetes bacterium | reverse complement strand
TTCGACACCGAGCACCGATGCTTCGGGAACCTCGATCCAGTTCTCTCCCGTGATGGGCTCGGACGCCACGACCACCGAGCGGTAGTCATCATCTGCAGATGGGCAGTGTGACGTGCCGCATATGGCGCAGTCGCGAACGCCCCTTCGGTGCGCCCAGTACAGGGTATTCCCCCACCGGCTCGCCACGAGGTGCCTTCCGTCACTGATGATGAAATTCAGCTTCGGTTGCTCCAACGAACCTGATCGCATCGCCAGGTCGACCAGCTCAAGGACCGAGTCGGCTACGAGCTCCACGATGGGCTTGAGTTCGTCGGCTGGTGCCCCGGGGTCGAGGCCATACTCCCTCATGCGGTTCAGCATCCACAGGAACGCGAACTCACTGTCGGTCGCGCCATCTGGAGGTCCATACGGTCCGATATCGAGCCATGTGGACACGTGATCGAACGCAGGAATCGTTCCGTTGTGGGCGAACGCCCATGTACCGAAACTAAACGGATGCGTGTTGTCAAGAGCGACCCTCCCGACCGTTGCGGCGCGGACGTGCGCAACGGCAGCTTCGGACCAGATATCTGAGGCGATCTTGGCGAACTGGTCATCCGCAAACGCAGGCATGGTGGATTTGATGACCTCCCTGTCATCTCCCACCCAGTGAGCAATACCCCATCCATCCGCGTTACGAACCCCCCTGCTGTCCCTGTCACTTTGGGTCTGGAGCGCGTTCTGGGCGGCAACAAGGCTGCACTCGAGCCGAGTTGGTTGGGTGGCGAGAAATCCATAGAGACGACACATTGTTGATCCTTTCCATGGGTTCCAACACCGGTTGAGATTCGCATCCGCGGCAATTGTCGTTTCGATGACTGTGCGTTTCTCACGATGCGTCAGTACGCGACAATGGGAGAATGCGCAGAGAGCGAGATCGCTTTCGGAATCGTGCCGACGCTGGTCATCGGCTCGCTGATCATCTCCGTGCATACCAAGGTCTCGATGATGCGATCGCGCTCGGCCTGCCTCGTGGCGGTGTGCCAGTTGCCGCGGTGATCGCGTCAACCCTTGGCCTGCCCCTCGACGTCCTGATCGTTCGAAAGCTCGGTGTACCTGGATACGAGGAGGTGGCCTTCGGTGCAATTGCATCGGGTGGCATCGAAGTCCTCAACACCAGCGTGATCCGCAGCGCACACATCGACCAAGCCGATATAGAACGCATCCGTTCCGAGCAGACTCGAGAGCTCGCTCGTCGCGAACTTGCCTACCGAGGCGATCGTCCCCCTCTCCGGGTTGCTGGCCGAACCGTGATCGTTGTCGACGACGGCACGGCGACGGGAGCAACCATGCGTGCGGCGGTCGAGGCATTGCGAGTTGAGGGGCCGCAAAAGATCGTCGTTGCCGTGGGTGTCGCTCCGCCGGACGTGAAAAAGCAGCTCGGAGAATCAGCAGACGAAGTCGCGGCGATATTCACTCCCAGGAACTTCATGGCTGTCGGAGCATGGTTCGATGATTTCAGCCAGACATCAGATGCCGAAGTTGTCGCACTTCTCTCCGCTCAGCGCTGAAAGAATCGGACTAGAACTGTGGCTGTCCAACCCCGCCGTTGCAGCGCCCACCGGGCTCTGGCGCCGAGCGGGCTCCGGTGAACTCATTGACGAACTGGCCCAGCCTGGTGTCGGACACATCATCGATTTCGAGTTGAGTTGCCCATGCAGTGACGATAATCGGTGCGTCCTGGCCGGACACAGGCGAAACAAGAACCTTCTCGCTTCGACTCACGAACCCTCGGAGTGTCCGAACGTCGTCGTCGGCGAGACTCGGGTTGTACGAAATCCACACAGCCCCGTGTTCGAGCGAGTGAACCGCGTTCTCGGAACGGAATTCCTCGCTGTAGTAGCCGCAGTTCTGCCACACCGCGTCGTGGGGACCACCTGCAGGCACCTCACCGTCCTCATGGAGATCCCCCTCCACGTGTTGCGGAGCGCCTACGGCAAGGGTCTCGGTTCCGTC
>JAMBLH010000068.1 GCA_023336875.1 Actinomycetes bacterium | reverse complement strand
TAGTCGACGCAGAACTCGTTTCCTTCGAGGTCATGCATAACGGTCCATATACCGAGACCGGGCTCGTCCAAATCCTCGATCTTGGTCGCACCGATCGCGATGAGCCGGTTGACCTGGAATGAACGCGACATGGCGCGAGGCTACACGGCGTCGACGGCGGAGAGAACCCAGGCGACGCCATCGTCCGGATCCTCGATCCCGATATGGAGGTTCCACCCACCGACTCGGTCCCCCGGATCCCACAGCGCCCACCGGATTCCGTCCGCCTCCTCGCCGAGACCCGAGGCATCCTCGGGAACGTCGTCATATCCAAGAAGCTCCAGCAGCACCCACCATGCGCCTGCACGGCCCACGGGTGTCCCACGACGTCGACCGTGCCCGCCGCCACTTGCACCGGCCCATGCCATGGCTTCGAGCGCGGTCTGCAAGGACACATCAGCGATTCGGACCCTGTGGGGACCGAGAACCCGAATCGCATCTTCGATCGTGCTGTCAACGGTCGCAACTTCTGCCTTGCCCTGGGAATCCTCCCACCAGGGTTGGACCAGCGCCAGCAACGCATCCGAGACCTCGTCGTCTGGTTGTGCCTCGATTGGCTCCCCGAGGTCTGTCCACGTCATTTCGATGTCGAAGATGTCGTCGGGGAACGTTGCTCGATCCGATGTGTACTTCGCAGTCGGATAGCTTGGCTCCCAGGACTGTATCCCGACAGGAATCTCGAGAATCGATGTGTCTATGTCATCCTCGGCGACGGAATCACCCTGAATGGAACGTTCATGACCCGTGAGGGCCCTGATCGTCGGAACCTCGAGATAGGGTTCAAGCTCTGCCCATTCGTGTTTCGACGCCGCAACTTCCCAGAGTGGACCGAGCGAGAATCTTCCGCGGCCATCGGTCATCACGGAAGCTGCCAGTTCCGCAGGCGCCTCGAGTGCAAGTCGGTACTCCGCGAACTGGGAGACAGCCCACAGCTGCTTTCCGCGTTTGACAGCTTCATCGCAACGATCGCGCAGCTCGATCAGTTCTTCCCACTCCCGACGAGCACAGATTCCATCGATTGCCCGAATCAGGCCGGCGAGGTTGCTGCCTTCGATGAGTGGCGTGAGGGAGTCTTCTGGCACAGCTAGGAGACTAATGATGCGGGCTACCGTTAGCCCGCTCTTGGTTCGGCGCAGCCGGTGGCACTGACGGTCATCTCTGTCACACCGATGAAGACAAGGGTTTGTGGCCTGTACGTATCGGCGACCGTCACGCAGATCCGTTCTGTGTCAACTTCAACAGTTACCGTCTCATCTCCACTTCCCCACATGGTGCCAACGCGCTCCGCCTCCATTTGGGCCCCAACGACATCAAGGGTCACTTCGTCTCCATATGCCACTGAGGGCAAGAGAGAACCCGCCGCAGCCTCGGCGGCAAGATCGGCAACAGTAGCGACGTCCCTGTAGGAGGCACCGAGCAGCGAGAGTTCGAGAACGAGAGCAACGATCGCGAACGCCACGAAGATCAACCCCGCCGTCATCGGTAGCATCGAGCCCTGCTCCCTCGGCCACAGCTCGCTTGACCAAAGCCGGTCGTTCATGGCGCGCTCCGGAAGACGCCGACAGGCACCGTGACTCTGCTGCGAACGGTTCTGGTAATCGTGGTCCCACCGATTCCAATGAGATCCACCTCCATGGTGGCCACGACCTCGACCGCGTCGCGGGTTTCGACGATCGAAAGGTCCACCCCATCGGCTTGAGACGGCGCACCACCGTGTCGGGCGACCCACACCGCGCTGTCCCTCGCTGCAGCGTTCACCGTTGCATCCGCCTCTGTGAGCCTCGCCACGGTGGTGATCACGGGAAGAACGAGCAACACCACGGCAAACCCCACAACGATGATCTCAAGAAGTGCAGTTCCCTTTTCCTGTGTCACGGCGGAACGACTCGGACGATGCTGCGTTCGATGGACATCGTCACGGGCACAAGGTCGGGACCAGGTGGAATCCAGCGAAAACGGACCAGTGCAACGACCGCCGTCGAATCGATCGCAACATCCACCACCACATCATTGGCCCCTGGAACGATCGCCCGCACATCGCGCGCAAGCCCCTCTTCGACCGCCCCTTCGCTGAGATCAGCCGATACAGCCTTACGAAGCGCCGCATCGACTGACGTCGCTGCGACATTACGAGCCAACACCAGGAACCCAAGTTGGACAATGAGGGTCACAAGCAGGAAGAAGACTCCGATGGCAACGATGCCCTCGATCGTGTACGAGCCGCGCTCTATCCGAAGAAGCCTCCGAATTGTCCAGCGACGTTCTGCCAGACGTCTCCTGCGGTGCCGCTCACCTGAGGCAGCAGCAGCGCAATTACGAGAACGGCGATCGTGGCGAGTCCAAGCCATTCCACCGTGGTAGCTCCACGTTCGTTGTCGAACATATGTGATCCCTCCTTGGGATAGTTGATTCATGGCGCACCGGAGAGTGCTCGTAAGCCCAGTAGCGTCGGATAGATGAGAAAGACCAGAGCGGTCGGCACCATCAGCGCCAACACCGGTCCGTAGGTTGTAATCGCTCGCTTACCACCCTCGGACAAGAGGTCCCTTTCAAGGGCAGCGCGGTAATCGATGGCCAGGTCACCCAAAGCATCGGCAAGCCGACCTCCCGTCATATGGGCATGACTCAGTGTTTCGTAGAGCCTGGTTGCATCGTGATGGGCCGTGGCGCGCGAGGCCTCGGCGAACGCCTCCGGCAGTCCGCCACCGGACTCCACAGCGTCCAGTACCTGTGACAGCTCTTCGGAGGCAACTCCTGTCATCTCGTTGACGAGCGAGCCGATGGCTCCGTTGATCGATTCTCCTGCGACGATGTGGAGAGCCATTGCATCGGCGACCACTGGTAGCTCGTAGCGCAGCCT
>JAMBLH010000067.1 GCA_023336875.1 Actinomycetes bacterium | reverse complement strand
GGTCACACGGAGCGGGTTGCCTACTTCTCGAACATGATCGGCGAGGAGATGGGTTTCGGCGGCACGAGGCTTGAGACCGTCCGCTGGTCCGCTCTCATCCACGACGTGGGGAAGCTTGCGGTCCCACGCGATCTCATCCGCAAGAAGACGAGGCTCTCCGAAGAGGAATACGAGGAGATGCAGGGTCACGTCCACCATGTGGAGGATCTCCTCAACGAGGTGGACTTCCTCAAGCCAATGGTTGAGATTGCCTCGAACCACCACGCCCACTTTGACGGCGGTGGCTACCACGGAACGAACGGCAAGAGAGGTGAGCCGCTCTCGCTTGAGGCAAGGATTCTCTCCGTCGCGGACTCGTTCGATGCCATGACCTCAACGCGCTCCTACCGCGTGGCATTGACCCAGGAATACGCGTTCAAGGAACTCCGGAGGCACGCAGGCACGCAGTTCGACCCAGAGGTTGTCGAAGCATTCGTGACAGCGCTGACAGCTGCCGGCGAGCAGTATGGCTCACCGATCGAGATCACCGAGCAGGAGGCCAGACGGCGAGCAGAGGCTGGTATGGGACACGAGCACGCGCTCGATCCGATGCATTCTCGACGCAGTGCTGACGAGGGGTCGGAGGCCGCTCATGGCTGAATCCCGGATTGAAGCTCTCACCATCATTGCATGGACAGTCCTGCTTGTGAGCGCTGGCGCCTTCGTCGCCGTGGGCATCGTCGGTGCAGGTGGAGACTCTGTTTCCTGGCTTCTTGACGTGGGTCTCTGGTCGGTCACCATTGCCGGCGTTGCGATGATCACGGTTCCCGCGCCATCTGGCTCGCGATTGAGCCTTGGCATCGGTGCGGCTGTAGCGGCGTCCATCCTCCTCGACGATCCGGTTGCCCTTGGAGCGTCGATCTC
This sequence comes from Actinomycetes bacterium, assembly GCA_023336875.1. Taxonomy (GTDB): domain Bacteria; phylum Actinomycetota; class Acidimicrobiia; order Spongiisociales; family UBA5794; genus B3-G11. Next base: position 1,718 of record JAMBLH010000067.1, on the reverse strand, counting down.
GATAGCGCTTGTGGCTTCCTGGCTCATCCAGTCCCGGCTTGACATCGGTTCGCCGCGGACAGACGGCGACTATCTCGTTGATTCGCTTGCCATGGTGCTCTATGGCTTGGTGTATACGTACGCCATCGAAACCATCACCACGAACCTTGATCTCGAGCCGACGTGGTCTGTCCTTGGAGCCGTGGCAGTGGCAGGGCTCGCGTGGTTCAGCTTCCGCGCCATGGTTGCCGCGTTCGTTGGTCTTGAGCGGACTGATCTTGCGGGGAGATATCTGTGGCTTCTCGCGCTCGAGGACTGGGCAGTTGTGCTCTCTATGTTCGCCGCTGGTGCGCTGTTCGGACTTGCGTGGGAGGTCATGGGGCTCTGGGCTGTTGCTGTCGCAGTCCTCCCCTACGCGTTTGCCCACACAGCATTCGAGCGCTACTCGTCGACAAGGGTCACGTATGGCCAGACCATCAAGGCCCTTGCACAGATCCCCGAGGTGGCGGGCCTCGCGCCACTCGGTCACTCGACCCGAACCTCAGACATGGCCGTTGCTATTGCACAGGAGATGGGCCTCAATCCCTCCCACGTCACCGAGCTCGAGTATGCAGCGCTGATGCACGACGTCGGTCGCATCACTCTCAACGAGCCCGCTATCCTCCGTGCCGGCTTCACGGATGAGGACATCGCTCGTTGGGGCGCGCAGATAATCGCCGAAGCTCCGTATCTGGACAATGTGAGCGAACTTGTCAGGTTGCAGCATCGGCCATACCGTTCGCCCGGCATCGAATTCGATCCCGACATCCCGATGACGTCCAAGATAATCAAGGTCGCCAGCGCCTACGACCAGACGCAGATCGAGGAGGGGCTGTCCCCCGTCGAATCGCTTGAACGCATCCACCAGGGCTCGGCCTACGAGTTCGACCCAAGGGTCGCAGCCTCACTCCGCCGGGTCCTCGTCTTCCGCGGAGTAATTGCCCACTGAGAAGTTGACAGTCGATAGTTCACAGTTTCTCGGCGAAGAGTCAACAGTTCACAGTCTCCGGAATCGGAGACAAGACCAGGCCACTTCTGCCTGCTGGACTGAAAACTGTGAACTGTGAACGGTGAACTTTCTGAGACTGTGAACTTTCTGAGACTGTGAACTGTGAACTGAAAACTGTGAACTATCTTCTACTCCGCCGCGCTTCCTGGGACGCCGGTGACTCCGTGGGCGAAGAGGCTCAGCGGTTTGCGCATCTGGTCCTCGAGGAATGCACCGATGCCGATGGCGAGGAATACATCGCCGAGGGAGAGCACAGCTCCAGGAAGCGGGATGATGTCGGCGAGGAATGGCAGGCGCGTGCTCTCATTGAGAATCACGTGTTTGGCGCCAAGTACCAGATCGCCTGACCCGCCGGCGATCTCCACCGCTTCGACCAGCACCGGCATTCCGCTGTTGAGCACGATCACTGTGAAGTTCATCAGGATGCCAAGGCCTGCGATCCAGATTCCGACCATGGCACGATTCAGCCACACGAAGAGCAGGAGTGGGAGATACGAGACAAGCACGAGGGCTACGGCCAGTGCATGCCTCGAGGTCGGTACGAACGCGGACGCGGCGAGCAGAACGAAGCCGAGCGGAAGGAGCCACCACATCCTCACACGAATCTCGGTGAGATTCCGTAGTCTGCCCCCTCGAACCCATCCAACGACGATCGAAATAGCGAGAACGAGCAGCATCCACTGCATACCTT
>JAMBLH010000066.1 GCA_023336875.1 Actinomycetes bacterium | reverse complement strand
GTGAATACTGCTCCGTCGCCCGGTTGGCCAACGATCAACGACTTCCCTATACGATTGAGCGGGTAGCGGCCGTCATACCTGTTCTCGAGCCATGCACAGATCTCCTCCTCAGAACCGGTGACAGACGGGATGTCGACGATCTCGATCAGTGTCTCGAGCAGCGTCACACCTGCACCTCGAACGTGCGCAGGGCATCGTTGAGCGATGTCTTCTTATCGGTCGATTCCGTCCTTGTGCCGATGATCAGAGCACATTGCAGGTCATAGGACCCCGCGGGGAACTCTTTCGGTCTCGTGCCAGGAACCACGACAGCGTTCGCCGGCACACGTCCCCTGGTCTCGATCGGCTCGGGCCCGGTGACGTCAATGATCGGCGTCGACGCCGTGATCGTCGTGTTCGCCCCGAGTACCGCGCCCGCTTCGATGATGGCTCCCTCAACAACGATGCTCCTGCTGCCGATGAATGCGCCGTCCTCGATAATGACAGGCCTCGCACCAGGCGGTTCAAGCACACCACCAATACCCACGCCTCCGCTGAGATGGACGTCTCTGCCGATCTGAGCGCAGGACCCGACCGTTGCCCATGTATCGACCATGGTGCCTGACCCGACATACGAGCCAATATTGACGTACCCGGGCATCACCACGACCCCTGGTTCACAGAACGCCCCATACCGGATCGCTCCTGGTGGCACGACCCGTACGCCAGCCTCTTTGAGTCCCGTTTTCGTTGGGATCTTGTCGTAATACTCAAATGGACCGACACCAAACGTCTCAACCTCTGTGATCCGAAAGTAGAGCAGGATCGCTCGTTTCACCCACTCGTTGACAACCCATTCGCCTTCCAGTTTCTCTGCAACGCGCACGGCACCGCGGTCGAGTTCACCGATCGTGTGATGTACGGCGTCGACCGCTGTATTGATCCCAACGTCTCCGGCATACGCGGCATCGATGAGTCCCTCGTTTGACATGGGCCCTCCGGGTCTATCCAAGTGCGTCCAGCAGCGCGTCGGCTGCCTCTTCACATTCTCCCATTGTGGGGACAAGAGCGAGACGGATGAATCCTTCGCCACCCTCCCCAAAGAATCGGCCAGGTGACACAACGATCCCCGCGCTCAACAGCTTGTCTGTGATCGCGAGATCATCTCCGACTCGAACCCACAGGTAGAGGCCCGCCTGGGATGCCACGATCTCCATGCCGAGTTCAACAAACGCACGTTCAAGGATCCTGCGTTTCGACGTGAAGAGCATCCTGCGGTCCGCTGCGTGCCCGTCATCCGACCATGCCGCAACCGCAGCCTCCTGCACGAAATCAGGTGATGCTGTCCCTGTGGTTTCTCTAAGGCGCTTGAGCGCGGCGATGGCATCGGCATCGCCAACGATCGCCCCGGACCGATAGCCCGTCATTCCCGATCGCTTCGATAGGGAGAGGTAGACGAGCGCTCCACCGACATTCTCATCCGAGACCTGGAGCACTGAGGCGGGCCCATCGGGATACACGTCATCCTCGTATGTGTCGGCGTAACACTCGTCAGAGAGCAGCATCGCGCCGGCCTCTCGACATCTCTGGTACAGATCGGAAAGATCCTCTGCTGAGGTCACGGCACCAGAGGGATTGTGCGGAGTACACGTCCATACAAGCTTCGCATCGTCCCACACCTCGTCTGGAATGTCTGAGCCCTTGAGGATGAAGTCACCAGACAACACAATCGGACGTACCTTGGCACCTGCAAACAGCGATCCCCGCTCATACACGGGGTAACCGGGTGAGGGGTACACGACAAGGTCTCCCGCCTCCCTGTCAATAAAGGCAAACGGGGTGTTGAAGATCGCTTCCTTTGAACCGCTTGTCGGTATCACCTGTGTCGCAGGATCGACGGAGAC
>JAMBLH010000065.1 GCA_023336875.1 Actinomycetes bacterium | reverse complement strand
GGTGCTGTTGTTGTTCTCCCAGACGGATCAACCGTTGAGGGTTGCAATGTTGAGAATGCTGCGTACGGAGCCTCCGTGTGCGCGGAGGTGAACGCGATCACTACAGCTGTCGCCGCAGGCGCCACGCGGATCGATACCGTGGCAGTCGTGTGTCTCGACGGCGCTCTGTGCACACCATGCGGAAATTGCCGTCAGGTGATGCGAGAGTTCGGAGTTCGCCGGATTCTCATGCGCGACGTCGATGGCACCCCCGTCGAATTCTCGCTCGAAGAGCTTCTCCCTGAATCCTTCGGACCCGAATCCCTCGAGAGCTAGGCCCGCTCCTTAAGCGCACCGATCAGTTGTGGGACCACCGTATGCACGTCCCCAACGATTCCGAGATCCGCGATCGCAAAGATCGGAGCATCCGGATCCTTGTTGATCGCGATGATCGTTGACGAACCCTTCATGCCGACCACGTGTTGCATTGCTCCCGAGATGGCACAGGCAATGTAGACGTTCGGCTTGACGGTCTTGCCTGTCTGCCCCACCTGATAGGAGTACGGGACCCATCCAGCGTCGACAACGGCGCGAGTACCTCCCACGGCACCTTCAAGAAGTCTTGCAAGCTCATCCACCATCTCGAACCCTTCAGCGGAACCAAGACCGCGGCCGCCAGAAACGACGACTGCCGCGGCCTCGAGGTCAGGACCCACGGACGCCTCGACATGGCGTTCTACGATGACCGCTCCTGACCGGCCGACGTCGGGAACCGGAACCGAGACCACCTCAGGGGCGCTGCCGCCGACGGCTTCGGCGGCGAAAGCCTTCGGTCTCGTCGCGACGAGGGCTGGCGATGCAGCGGTGATGGCTGTGGCCACAGCCTTTGTTCCTCCAAGGATCTCAGACGTAACGGAGATGCCATCGGTAGCGTCGATATCGATGGCACCCGCAACCAGAGGCTTACCAAGGCGCGCCGCAAGGCGACCTGCTACGTCGCGGTCAGTGTTCCCTGCGCCGAACAGCACTACTTCTCCGCCGTCCGATTCCAAAAGATCAGCGAGAGAGGCAGCCGCTGGAGCCGAAGGGAGTGAATCCCCTGGATCGAGGTGATAGACCTTGGTGGCTCCATGGTTGCCCAATGTGGTCCAGGAAGCATCGGACCCGTCGCCGACGTAGAACACGGTCACGTCGCCGTGGCTCCTTGCCTTGGACAGGAGTTCGAGGCTCCCTTCGGAGGGACTGCCTTCGATCTCTTCTGCGAAAACCCATGCAGTCATCTCAGATCACCTTCGCTTGTTCGAGTGTCTCAACGATCTTGAGGTAGGCCTCGCCCTCGTCCTCTATCACAGTTCCTGACGCTCGTGCCTCTACGTCAGTAACACTTGAGATGGTCTGGCCAATGTGAGGTTCCACCCCAAGATCGGATGCTGTCAGCGTATCGACGGGCTTCGACTTGGCCTGCATGATGCCCTTGAACGTCGGGTATCTCGGTTCAACGACTCCAGCGGTGACAGCGAGAAGTGCGGGGAGCTTGGCTGAAACGACCTCGTAGCCGGAGGCAGTTTGGCGCTCGATCGTGACGTTGCCGTCCTCGACCTCGACGTTTCGGGCGAACGAGAGACATGGGACGTCAAGGATCTCGGACATCATCTGGGGGACCGTTCCTGTGTAGCCATCCGTGGATTCCATCCCTGCGACCACGAGATCGAATCCCTCCTTGGCGATGGCAGCACTCAGGATCTGGGCGGTGGTGAGCGCATCTGAGCCCTTCAGGATCTCATCATCGATGAGTACCGCCTTGTCAGCTCCCATTGCGAGAGCCTGGCGGATGCCCTGCAACGACCCTGATGGTCCCATGGAGAAGAGAGTCACAGTTCCCTCTGACTCCTCGGCCAACTGGAGTCCGATCTCTATACCGAACCGATCGGTGTCGTCGAGGACCTGATCGTTGGGGCGGATGACCCAGTGATTTTCGCTGTCGAGTTCGTACAGCGCTGCCGGGTCAGGGATCTGTTTCACGCAGACCGCGATGTTCATGTTGATCGGGCTCCTCTGTTGCTCGCCTGGATGATACAGCGACTTTGAGCGCGTGCTCAAAGTTCGGGTATGTGTCAGTCGTAGGAGACGAGAACAGGAAGGAAGCGGTCCAGGATCGATCCGAAGGTGGATGCTGCACGAGCTGCTGTAGCAGTCACTTCATCGTGGGAGAGCGGGGTGGGTGATATTCCTGCGGCGAGATTGGTGACAAGGGACACGGCGACGACGTTTGCCCCCATATGACGTGCAGCGACCGCCTCTGGCACTGTGGACATCCCAACCAGGTCGGCGCCCAGGAGTTCAGCCATGCGCACCTCAGCGGGGGTTTCAAAGGACGGGCCGGGGAACCAGGCGTACACACCCTCGTGGGGTTCGATTCCGACCTCTTTGAACACTTCTGCGAGATCGGATCGCAGCCCGAGTGAATAGACCTCAGACATGTCAGGGAACCGCGGCCCGATGCGGTCATCGTTTGGACCCTTCAGCGGGCTTCTGCCCGTCAGGTTCAGATGGTCAGAGATGATCACGAGGTCGCCGGGTGAGAGTTGATCGGAGACACCGCCGGCCGCGTTCGTGAGCATGAGGTTGCGGACACCGGTTGACACCGCTGCTCGCACTCCGAAGACAACTTCGCTCATCCGCCAACCCTCATAGGCATGCACGCGTCCAGCGAGTATGAGCAACCGCTTGTCGCCGATCGGGACGGAGAGAAGAACGCCTCCGTGGCCAACAACCTGGGGGACGGGGAAGCCTGGGATGTCCGCATACGGAATCTCAATCGCACCATCGAGCTCCCTGGCGTAGTCACTCAGTCCGGACCCAAGCACCACAGCGGCGTCGTGGGTATCGACACCGGTTCTGGCTGCTATTACGACAGCGGCCGCGTGCAAGGCGTGGATTGGATCGGTCGTCATCGTATCTCCCCGAGTATCAGGTCATTTGGCGTCACAGGCTCATCGGCTATCTCCCATGCATTATCGAGCGCATCGAGCGCTGCCTGAAGTCGAGATTCGTCGTTGTAGGCAATTCGGACAAGGGGATCGCCGACTTCGACCCGATCTCCGATCTTGGCTTCGACGAGGAAGCCAACACCCAGGTCTATGTCATCCTCCTTCGTCGCCCTACCCGCACCCAGTCGTACCGCAGCGACGCCGATGTCATATGCATCACATCGAGAGACGAATCCGGAGTGCGAAGTCGTGAGGACATACTCATGGGTAGCTCGCGGCAGACGATCAATATTCTCGATCACATGTGGGTCGCCGCCCTGTCGCGCGGTGAGTTCGAGCATCGTTTCGAACGCGGCTCCAGATTCGATGGCGTCTACCGCCCTGGCGTTAGCTGAATCCACTGACTCATTGCCGGCGAGCACCAGCATCTCGGTGGCGAAACTGATTGTGAGAGACCGAACATCCTCTGGTCCTCCGCCTCTGAGAACTTCCACGGACTCTGCGATTTCGTTCGCATTGCCGACCGCTCGACCAAGGGGCTGGGACATGTTCGTCAAGAGCGCCGTGACGGGTGTGTCATGGCTATCCCCGATGCCGACCATCATTCTCGCCAGCGTGGTCGCTTGGTCAACGGTTTTCATGAAGGCGCCACTACCGACTTTGACATCGAGCACCAATCCATCCAGATCTTCAGCAAGCTTCTTCGACATGATTGATGATGAGATCAGTGGAATGGAGGGAACGGTTCCTGTTGCGTCCCGAAGAGCGTAGATTCGCCGATCGGCGGGGACCAATGTCTCTGTTGTTCCGACCATGACGACACCGATCTCGTTCAGCTGGGTGTCAATGGCGGAAGGTTCGATGGTCGTGGAGAAACCAGATATCGATTCGAGCTTGTCGAGCGTCCCCCCTGTGTGGCCGAGGCCTCTCCCTGACATCATCGGCACGGCAACGCCACAGGCGGCGACGATCGGAACAAGCGGTATTGAAATCTTGTCCCCAACGCCGCCAGTGGAGTGCTTGTCGATGATCGGCTTGTCCACGTCGGAGAGATCGAGTACATCACCTGAGTGCAGCATGGCCTCGGTCCACGGGCCCAATTCGTTCTGTGTCATGCCCCTGAAGATGATCGCCATCAGGAGTGAAGACATTTGATAGTCAGGTATTGCATCGGCGGTGTATTCAGCGATGATCCACCGCAATGCGTCAGGCTCGAGCTCGCCGCCATCGCGTTTGGTTCGAATCAGCTCGACCATCGAATAGCTCATGTGTTTCCTCCCATGGACACCCGCCCGTTCTTGACGAGCACTCCCTCACTGCGGAGTCGCTGCGTGTGTTCAGTCTCGAGACCTGGCACGAGCCTTCCTGTCGTCGTGATGACTCGCCACCAGGGCAGGCCTGGGACGGTGCGCATGATATTTCCTACCGCTCTCGCCGCTCCTGGGAATCCGGCCTCTTCGGCAACCTCTCCGTATGTTGAGGTCTCTCCGCTTGGAATGCTGTCCACGATTTCGACCACCGCATCTTCGAAAGTCCTGGTCATCAGGTTGTTCCGAACAATCTGTCTCCCATGTCACCCAGTCCGGGAACGATGTAGTAGTGCTCGTTCAGTCC
>JAMBLH010000064.1 GCA_023336875.1 Actinomycetes bacterium | reverse complement strand
GGTGTTGATGATGGGTCGCTTGAGCGTCGTTTCGAGACCCACCTCCTCCTCGAAGAAATCTGCACGCTGAGTCAGTTGGAACGGGACCGAGCTTCTGCCGTGTTCGGATCCAACCTTGCCTGATCCCGTGAGGATTTGGCGCGACACCATGAACGTGGTCATGTGGTGCACGATATCTCCGAAAGGGACAGAGCGCGGTACCAAGTAGTTCTCGTGGGCGCCGTACGAATTGCCCTTGCCATCCGAGTTGTTCTTGTGGATGACCATTCGCGAACCAGGCGGTAGCGAGGTGTTCACATGGGCCATTGCTCTATACATGATCAACTCGCCTGCCTTGTCGTACAGGGTGGCCTCGAGGGGATCAGCGCACTCAGGTGTGGAGTACTCGGGGTGAGCATGGTCAACATATAGCCTCGCTCCGTTGTGGAGCACGGCGTTGATGAGGCCCGAATCTGTTTCGTCGATCGGTATTTCGCCAACGACGAACCCCCGAGCGTCACGACCGGGCGACTCGTCATCGTATGACCATTTGACCCGGTCTGCTCCACGTGCGTGGGCGTTCACGAGCGCTGCTGACGCCGACACTGGATTGAAGGTTGCATCGTTCGTTACGGTGATGCCGTATTCAACCTCGGTGCCGAGTACCTGGGGTTCGGTCATTATCAGAGGTATTGGCCGGGCGACACGGCTTCGATCGCCCTCTGTTCGCCGTCACCTTCGATGAGCGTGCGCACGTAGACGATGCGCTCACCCTTCTTCCCAGAGATCCTGGCCCAGTCGTCAGGGTTCGTGGTATTCGGGAGATCCTCGTGCTCCTTGAATTCCTGATGCACCGCATTGATCATGTCTTCAGTCTTGAGCCCGGAGGAACCGTTGCTGATCTCGCGCTTGATGGCGTCCTTCTTCGCCCTCCTCACGATGTTCTCGATCATCGCGCCGGACGCAAAATCCTTGAAATAGAGCTCCTCCCTGTCGCCATTGGCATAGGTGACCTCGAGGAATCGGTTTCTGGCACCTTCGGCGTACATGGCATCGACCGTGGAGTCGATTAGAGACTGGATAAAGGAATCGACCGAGCCGTGGGACTCTGTCTCCGATTGGTCGTAGGGGAGGCTCGTGGTGAGGTAGATCGCAAAGATCCGTCTTGCCGACTCGGCGTCCGGTCGTTCGATCTTGATCTTCACGTCGAGTCTGCCGGGGCGCAGGATTGCTGGATCGATGAGGTCTTCACGGTTCGATGCGCCGATGACGATGACGTTCTTGAGTGACTCGACTCCGTCGAGCTCGCTAAGCAGCTGTGGAACGATCGTTGATTCGACATCTGAGGAGACGCCTGTACCGCGGGTACGAAACAGGGAATCCATCTCGTCGAAGAACACGATTACAGGGACTCCCTCGTCCGACTTCTCCTTTGCACGCTGGAAGATGAGCCGAATCTGTCGCTCTGTCTCCCCGACGTACTTGTTGAGGAGTTCTGGACCCTTGATGTTGAGAAAGTAGGACCGTGTGTCAGCCGAACCTGTTGTCTCGGCTACCGTTCTCGCGAGCGAGTTCGCGACGGCCTTTGCGATCAACGTCTTCCCACATCCGGGGGGCCCATAGAGGAGTACGCCTTTGGGAGCTTGGAGGCTGTAGGTCTCGAAGCGCTCGCGGTGCAGATATGGCAATTCGACGGCGTCCTGGATGATCTCGATCTGTGACTCGAGGCCACCGATATCGTCGTAGGTGATGTCTGGCACCTCTTCGAGGATCAACTCCTCGACCTCAGGGCGAGCAAGCTTCTCAAGAGCGATGCCTGTCTTTGCGTCCAGCCTCACGAGGTCGCCGGCGCGCATGTACTCGTCATGGACAGGTGCACCCCGGGTGACGACCCGCTCCTCGTCGCCGCGCACGAGAACGATCAGACGATCGTCGCCAAGAAGCTCTTTGATCGTTGCTATGTCGCCTGTGTTTTCGAAGGTCCTCACGTCAACGACATTGAAGGCATCGTTGAGGATGACCTCCTGGCCGCGCTCGAGCTGCTTTATCTCCACTGTTGGTTCGACGGATACACGCAACTTTCGCCCCGATGCGAGGACGTCGACCGTTCCATCAGGATTGACGCCAATGACAGTGCCGAATGGGTTCGGAGGAGCGGTGAGCTTCTCAACCTCGTCGCGCAACAACGCGAGCTGCTCCCGTGTTTCCGTGAGTGCGGTGGACATCTTGTCGTTCTGGCTTGTGGCCTGTGCGAGTTGGCTGCGGATCTCGAGCAAACGCTCCTCGAGCAGGCGGACACGACGCGGAGCGTCCTCGAGCCTGCGCCGCAACACAGCGATTTCTTCTTCGAGCATCCGAACGGACTGTTCGTTCTGCTCTCTCTCGTTGTCTGACACCTCGACCTCCTTACCCGGTCGATCGTTGCGTGATCTCCGCATTCGAGTGTAGGACTTGATTCTGTCAATATCGGACGTTGTGTGACTAGATTGACCAAATTGCTGCTACGGCGGCACCCAACCACTGCTCGGACGAAGGAAACATGATGAAGGTCTGGATCGATCAGGATCTTTGCACCGGTGACGGACTCTGCGAAGAGATTGCACCCGATGTGTTCGTACTACTCGATGACGGTCTGGCGTATGTCAAGGAAGGCGACAAGGTCTTCGCAGAATCAGAGGGCAACCCAGAGGGTGCAAAAGGGATCGCGAACTTCCCCGATGATCAGATGGAGTTGGTCGTCGAATCTGCCGAAGAGTGCCCGGGCGAGTGCATCTACATCGAGCCGTAGACCGCACAACTTCGTTCCGACCCCCACCGCTCCTCTACCCGTTCGCCTCTTCAGGAAGCCGCCTGCGCGACACGGTAAGGAACCCCGTGTGGCCGATCATCCGATGATCGGGTCGGACGCTTCTATCGTCGATCGTCCAGCCCCGCATCATCACCTCGAACGTCTCGGTGCCCGTGTAGGCCCTGGTGTCCCAGAGCGCATCCCGAACCTGTTGGACCTGCGGCACATTCGGTAGGTAGCATGCAAAACCGCCTCCTCCGGGCAGAACTTCGGCGGCCGCTTTGACGACGTTCCAGGGTTCGGGCATATCGAGGACGATGCGATCAGGAGTTCGTGATTCGAGTACATCTTCGACATTACCGAGAACGAACTCGACGTTTGAAGGCATCGACCCGACGAAGGATTCGACGAGTTTGATCGCGTGGTTCAGGTGGTCCTCGCGTCGCTCGACACTGATGATCCGTCCCTCGGTGCCGACAGCTCTCGAGAGTGCAATCGTGAGTGCACCGGAACCCGTGCCAGCCTCGACAACGACGCAGCCCGGTGCAATATCTGCCCACGTAATGAGCGCACCCGCGTCCTTTGGGTACATCACCGCAGCTCCTCGTTTCATCCTGAGAACGTGGTCCGCGAGCCTTGGGCGCATCGCAACAAGTGTCGAACCCTTCGACGTGCGGACGGTGGATCCCTCCCGAAGGCCGATCAGGTCGGAGTGAGGGACGATCCCCTTGTCGAATTGAAAGGTTGCGTTCATGTCCAGTGAGATGAGGAATTGCCGATTCTTGACGTCAGAGAGCAGGCATGATTCACCCTCGACAAAAGGGTCACCGGTTCGAGTCATGAAGGAAGTAGCGCCGCCATGACCGTCAGAACCATCATTGCAACCACAAGCCATATCACGACGCGTACCCACTTCTTGTCACCGCTGGCCATGCTCAGCCTTCCAGGGAGCCGTCATAGACGGTCCGGTTGCCCTTGTAGACCCTGATGTGTGTTCCGGTTCCCGGCTTGATGTAGCCGCGGTACAGCACCTTCCGCCGAGAATTCCGTTTCAGCACGAGACCAGCCCCCATCAATCCGAATCCGAAGAGGGTTTGGGCAGTTGGCCGGGAGTCACCGAATGTCGCGATATTCCAGCCGACTCTGGTTAGCGGAGGGAAGCGACGCCTCCACCAAATTGTCGCAGTGTGTCGGGCCCGATCTGTCACTGCGTGTAGACCTCAACGCGGATCCTCGAGCGTCTCGAACGCCAGATCGCAAGCGCAACCACTCCAACGACCACGACACCAACAACGACCGCAATCGTGACAACGTTCGACCGTGCCTCTTCCTCGACCTCTGTGACGACACCTTCTATCTCGAGAAGCTTCGCTTCCAGGTCTGCCTTTTGCACCGTCATGTCTGGTCTCCTGGCTCTTCGACTTCCAATGGGGAATCGTAGACACCTCGATCAGGCATCACCTTCACAAGGAGCGCGATGAAGCCGACGAGAAGAAGGCTGAAGATCACATACCCGAGCGCTTCCCAATAGGGACCGGGATCGAGAACATCGATGAGGGCTCGCAGGCCCGCAACCGACAACAACACGAGTGCGGTTGCCCACAGTGCTGCAGCTCCAATGGAGTACCCGGCAAAGTGGCCAAGCTTCTTCGCCGGCTCGAGAGTCTCCTGAACCAGATACTCGCGTGAGAGCTCAACGAACTCCTTTACGAGTTTTGGTATGTCTTGGATCTGAGCCATTTCTCCCGCTTTCGATCTAGCAAGGATACCCGAGGTTTCGTCCCTTGGGTGTGCACGCACAAAACGAACCTGAGGACTACGATGCTGTTCCGTGGATGCACCAGATCCGGTAGGGATTTCGACGCTTCAGAAGAGGTTGAGAGCGAAACGGAACCTGACCCCGATAGTCGGCGGACAGGCGATTTCGCTCTTCGGCGACTATGTCGCGCTTTTCACTCTCCCCCTCTTCGTACTCTCATTGACCGGGGATCCCTTTGACCTTGGATTGACTGCAGCCGCGGAGACAGCACCGATGCTCCTCTTCGGACTCGCTGCGGGTGTATTTCTCGACAGAAGTCGTCGGCTGGGCTCAACGCTGATCGTTCTCGACCTGTTCAGGGCGGTGACGTTTCTTCTCCTTGCGATCGGCTCTCAAGCCGGCTGGGTAAGCGAGACATTCGTCTTTGGTGTTGCATTCTTGGTTGGATCAGCTGCGGTGTTCTTCGATTCGGGCCTCCAGTCGTATATGACAAGATCGCTCCTTCCCGAGGATTTGATCAAAGCGAATGCGCGGCTGGGAATTGCAAGGACGCTCTCCCTCAGCGCCGCACCGTTGCTTGCTGGCATCGTCGTAGCACTCTCCGGCGGCTTCAGTCTGGCATTCAGCCTGAACGCTGTCACGTTTGGTGTTTCGGCAATTCTGTTGAGTCGCGTCAAACCGATCAAGCGCCCGGTTCGCCTGGTACACGAGCCGTTCCTGAGCGCCATCTCATCTGGCGTGAAAGTTCTTTTTGCCGACAAGCGGCTGAAATGGGGAACGCTCGGAGGAACGATGACGAACCTCGTGTTCCAACCCCTTGAAGCCCTTCTCGTGCTCTTCGTGGCACAAGAGGTACTCGGGCTGGACGTTACCCAGGGAGGGGTACTCACGGAGGGCGGGGCTCAGATCGCGCTCTTCTTCGCAGCTCAGGCCGCCATTGGATCGATCGGTGTCGCCTTTGCGGGTCGCGTGGCGAAGCGCATTCCGTTGGGCACGATGTACATCATTGGACTCGCGATGCTCGGGGCCGGATTCCTCGCCGTCGCATTGATGGGGAACTGGCTTGCAATCATTCCTGCAGGCATTGCCATCACCGGTGTGACATGGGTGAATGTTGCCCTTGTCACAATGCGTCAACAACTCGCGCCGCCGGATCAGATGGGGAGAGTCATCGCCGCATCGAGAACGTTTGCATGGGCAGGATTGCCCCTGGGAGCGGCTCTTGGTGGAATGCTGGCAGGAGTGTTCGGTGTCGTACCGGTATATGTTGTTGGAGCCTCATCGGTGATCATCGTCGCGATTCTCCTGATGCGTACAGCGCTCTACCGCGATCCGGTGATGGCAGGAGCCGTCGACAGCGCCTGGAGCTCGTAACGCGCCGAAGCCGTCGAGGAGACTGCTGAATAATGTATGTCGGTCACGCCATCAATCAGCAGCCTCCTAGAACTTCCTGCTCTTGAACTTCGTTTTCTTCTTCGAGCCGCGACGAGAGTTCACCATCCACCCGAGGGCGAAGCCGAACACGGTTGCGATGAGTATCCAAAGCACTATCTGGCTTGCGACGAAGGTCATGCTCCCTCCAGGGCTATGAACACGATCCGCCGATTACGGGCACGCCCCTCTTTGGTGTCGTTCGTATCAGCGGGATCAGTTTCACCATAGCCGACAACGTCGAAACGATCTCTCGGTTCACCAGCGCTCACGAGGTACACCAGGACGGCGTTTGCTCGATCCTCGGAGAGTTGCTGATTCTCTTCATCCGAACCACGAGAGTCCGTATGTCCTGCGATTCTCAGACGTACTTCTGGCGCCTTGCGAATGGCGAAGAGGATCTCATCAAGGAGGGCGACTCCCTTCGGTGTGAGCTCGAAGCTCTTGGTCTCGAATTCGACGACCTTACCCTCGATGAGAGCATCGAGATCGACCTGAAGCTCCTCGATGTCCTCCTCTGTGGGTCCGACCACCAATACGCGAATCGCGGGATTGACATCGTATCCGAGCTGGTCGCCGACCTCGATTACCTTGGCGTTGAGCTCGTTACGAACATCCTTGCCCTCGACCTCACCGGCAACAACGAGCAACTTCCCGTTCGGATCGACGATCATCTTCCCCTCGACAAGTGTCGGCTTCAGACTGATAACCAACCCAAGGGTCGAGCCAAGCCAACCGGGTTCCTCCTCAAGGCCCTCAAGAATCGTTAGCTTCTCAACATCGACCGTGAGGAAGTCGCCAGATAGGGCGTCGGTTATGAACACGCGCCGCTCCTCTGCTGCAACAGTACCTTCGACAGTGATGGAGCTCTCATCCCATTCGATAACGATGGCGTCACCGGTTACGACGATTTCGTCCAACTCACCTAAGAAGACCGGCCACAATTTGCCCTCGACGTCGTTGACTCCTGTGAGTCGGCTGACCGCCTCAAAAGCGGTCGCTTCGCTTTGTTCAGTGCTGATCGAGCCGGAAAGGTGGACAGTTGCTCCCTCCGCCTCAACGGCAACGTCTGTGAATCCTGCGGCAAGAAGAGTGGCGTGAGCCCGGCCTTCGAGGTTCGCCTCGATGTTCTTCGTTCCGAAGTTGACAGCCCCAAATACGATTGCAAGGAACACGACGAGCGAGATGAGGAAGAAGCTTGTGCCAGACGCTATCGAATCGTCGTCTGAGTTGTTGTCTCCGAATGAGGGTGGTCGTGACGACGCGCTCGTGTACCGAGCCACATCCGCAACGCCTCGTCCCCGTTTTCTGGCCATTGGTCATCTCCGTGGTCCACACAATGGTACCGACGAGTTCTGGTACCGCTTGTATGTATCGGCAGGCTGAAGGGTCCACACAAGGCAATTGGACAGAACAGCGAACTATGAGACTGCTTCTGCCCCTGGGTCGGTCTCAATCACGGAAGCACCTGAATCGGTCTCCTGGGGCTCAAGGACTGCCGCCAACGCCGGTGAGCGCGCCGCACCATACTCGATCATTCCCACGACGGCAGCCTGGAGGGAGCGAACCTTTTCCACAAGATCCGTGTGCTCAGCCTCGAGCGTTGCCCTGATGTCCGACGATTCACGTTGCGCCGCAGCGATCCGAATCGCAGCCTCGTGTCGTGCGGCATCGATCGTCTCCTGAGCCCTTCGGTCCGCTTCCTCGACGGCCCGACGACCGCGTTCGGCAGCCTCTGCCTCTAGCTGCGTGGATTCCGACAGCGCTCGCTCCTCGATCGAAGCGGCTTCCCTGGTCGCACTCTCGAGCCGTTCCTTGGCCTGAAGCAACACGGCAGTGCTCTCCTCCTGCGCTCGAAGTGCCTCCATCTTTGGAACCTCGACCAGTCGTGACACCTCCCCACGGGCCTCGGAGATCATCTCGTCAGCACGATCCTGTGCTTCGTCGAGGAGGTGCTGTTTCGATTCGGCGGCGGCGAGGAATGCGGCCTCAACGTTATCCTCAGCCTTGAGAGGTGCCTGGATCTTGCGTTCGAGCGCGTTGGCTCTCACGCCCTCCCTGCGGAGGTCCGCTTCCAGCTCGGCGACTTCGTCTGCGAGCTTTTCGAGAAAATGTGCTACTTCGTCCGCGTCAAAGCCTCTACGTGAACGTGTGAACTCTCTGCCGCGGATCTGATCTGTTAATGACTGCATAGGTGACCTCTCTCCTGATCACCCTCCCAACCTCGCGCGCCCGATCATACCGTAGATATAATTCTCGGCGTGGTCAACTCACTACTGTAGGTGGAAGATGTGCGTCTGAAGATGCATCGGTGACGGATCGCTGCTGGCACACCGTTGTGCGTGAAGCCTCTATCCTCCGCCCCCTCCCCAGCCAGAAAGCACCGCGTCGCCATGTTCGTCAGCTTCATCTTCGCAATCGGTGAATCGGATTGCGAAACCATCGGTGGCGGGCTCCTTGCCCAGCCGGTGAATGCAATCTCGAGTCTTGTTTTCGTCCTGTTCGGGATCATCGTGCTTATCTCCGCAGTGAGGGAAGCCAGGACCGAGAGGGTGAACAGGTTCATCGTTGGGATGCTGATGATCGCCACTGGTATTGGGAGTGTGCTGTTTCACGGCCCACAGGGGCCAGCAAGCCGCTTCCTGCACGACGCGACGATCCTCCTCACCATGGCCGCAATCGTAACGATGAACATCGCAGGGCTTCTCCACTGGAAGGAGAAGAGAGTCTGGCTGATTCTCGGCGCAACAGGAGTGGCCGTGACCGCGGTACTGCTGATCTGGCCGTCAAGCACGAACGTGGTTGCAGCGTTTGCCCTTGTTGTCCTGATTGCCCAGGATATTGCACTCCACCGTTCCGGGTCTATCAGAACACGCTGGTGGATCGCAGCGATCGTCGCAATGGCGGTTGCTCTCCTGTTCTTCGTCGCCGGCAGGACAGGAAGTCCGTTCTGTGACTCGGCATCACTTCTACAGGGCCACGCACTCTGGCATATCCTTGCGGCAACAGCACTCTGGGCGTACTTTCTGGCGACAACACCAACACGACAAGGGATAGAACAATGAGCGCCATTCCAGCGTATGCCGACGTTCTCGCTGCAGCGGAGCGGATTGCACCCTATGTGCACCGTACACCTGTGTTCACGTCCGGGTTCCTGGATTCGCTCGTGGGAGCAAACGTGTTCCTCAAGGCTGAAAACTTCCAGAAGGTGGGTGCATTCAAGGCACGAGGCGCGATCAATGCAGTGCTGCTGCTCACCGAGGCAGAAGCGGCCCGAGGGGTTGCGACGCAATCATCGGGAAATCATGGCCAGGCGGTGGCATATGCATGCGCGATTCGTGGGATTCAGGCAACGATCATCATGCCTGAGCACGCCCCCCGAATCAAAGTGGATGCTGTCCGCGGCTACGGTGCCGAGATCATCTTCTGTCCCCAGTCAGAGCGGGAGCAGACTCTTGCAGATTTTGTAGACGTCAGCGGTTCAGTTGTGGTGCATCCGTTTGACGACGTGAGAGTGATCGCAGGTCAGGGCACAGCCACGCTTGAACTCATCGAGCAGGTCCAGGACCTGGACGTTGTGATCACTCCGATTGGTGGTGGCGGCTTATTGACGGGTGCGACGATCGTTGCTGCGCACCATGGCATTGTTGCCCATGGAGCTGAACCGGAGACTGTGGATGACGCGTTCCGATCGCTTCGCGACGGCATCAGGTATCCAGCGACCGGTGTTCCCAGTGTCGGCGACGGTCTGTTGACCCGCATTGGCGAGATCCCGTACGAAGTACTGTCGGATGCTGGCACAACGATCTTGACGGTGTCTGATGATGAGATGCTCGACGCAATGCGAATGCTTGCTGAACGGACCAAACTTGTGGTTGAGCCGTCGGCGGCGACGGGACCTGCCGCCGTAGTGCGTTATGCCGAGTTGTTCAGCGACATGCGGGTAGGAGTAGTCCTCTCCGGAGGAAACGTTGCACTCGAACTGTTCGCACCGAGCGCTTCGGCAGCGTCCGACGCCTGATGCAGCTAAACGACCGCGGAGAGGCTCGTGAGCGCCCCGCCGAGGGCACTTCGTGCCTCTGCGACGGTCCGTGAAGTTCTCACTTCGCGTTCCCTTGCATCTTTGAGTGCATTGGAGTCGGTGCCAGCAGCGGCCTCAGCTGTGCGGTACTTCACTCTGGATTCAGCTCGGCCATCGACAGCCGTTCTCAGGGCTCGCAACGAGGTGACGGTCTCGCCGGCCACCTGTGCCGTCTTCTGGTCAGGCGCTGAGGATTCGAGGGCGTAGAGTTCGTC
>JAMBLH010000063.1 GCA_023336875.1 Actinomycetes bacterium | reverse complement strand
GAGGAAGCTATCGACGATCTACTCGTTCGTATCGGAGATGATGCCCAGATCGAAGTTGTCCTGTACGAGGATGTCGTGTGGCGTGACGGGTCGCTTGGATGCCCTCAGCCAGACATGGCATATACACAGGCTCTTGAGGATGGCTACCGGATAGAACTCACCGATGGCGTAATCGTGTATCACTATCACGGGGTCACCAACGGTGCCCCATTCCTCTGCGAAGATCCCAGTGGGTCAGGTTCTGTGGAGTCGCAGGACGCAATACCGGCCGAGACCCTTCCTACAGTGGCCTCAGACAACGACGGAGACTCAACCGTGACCGAGCAACCACCAACAATCGGACTCGGGGACAACGACCCGAACCTCGCGGATCTTGTGGCGCTTGCCTCTGCTGACCTGATGGAGCGTCTCTCCGTGACTCTCGATGACATAGTGGTCGTTTCTGCCGAGAGTGTGGTGTGGCCCGATGGATCACTTGGTTGCCCGATTCCCGATATGAGGTACACACAGGTGCAGGTTGACGGTGCCAAGATCGTGCTCTCCGTCGATGGCAGTCTGTACAACTACCACAGCGGCGGTAATCGCGGTCCTTTCCTCTGTATCCCCACGAAAGCGTCCGACAAGGGCGTGACCGGCCTGACCCTGCCTGGAATCACGAATCCCGACGAGTAGTTCCTTGCTTTTCTCTCCCTCACGGAGTGGGGGAGATGCCGAGGTACGAGGCAGAGGGGGAAACCTCTCATACACCAAGAAGGAGGGGCGCCTCTCGGCGCCCCTCCTTCATTTGGTTGCTATCGGTTACTGATCAGCCGTCGACTTCCACGGTAGTGAATCCGATGAACCCGGAAGCGTCGCTGTGCGACACTGCACCGAGATAGCTCGTACCAGCCGTGAGGCCAGACCAACTGATATCGATCGGTTCAACTGCGCCGGCTACAGCCGAGGCTGGTGCGCTATCGACACTCAGGCTGCCGCCAGATGCCAACGGGACGTTCCAGTAGTTCAACGTGAATGGCAGCGGTTCGTTCGGAACCCCCCATCCGTGGACCGCCATCGTGTAGGTGTCGTCTGCCGGGAGAACCAACTCGATCAGCTCGTCAGTGCCTCCGTTGGTGCTCGTAGCGATGATCGCACCGCTCGAGTCATGGAGGAACAGGTCGACATCGTCGTCGCCTGGAATCACCATCGACCACCTGACCATGCCTGAGTCCGTGACGGTGAAGTCGATCCATACAACGCCGCCGTTGTCGCCATCGTCATCACTCGGGTACTCAGTATCGGGGTCTTGGCTAATTTCCCCGCTTGTCGGCGCGTTCGCTGACAGGCCGTGTGGAGCCGCCGTGTAGTCCCCGGTGTAGCCGAAGATCACATCGAAGCTCGCTGAGCCATCGGTGCCAGTTCCTGGGACTACGTCCGGCGCACTGAACAATGCTGCTTTGACCGCTATCGGGCTGGTCACCTGGTAACCACCGCCGTGCCACGTCAGCTCACCGAATTCCCATGTGTTGGGGATGGCGGACTTGTTCGTGATCGTGATTTCCACAGTGGCACTCTCACCCGGTTGCAGGCGGAGATGACTGGGATTCACTTTAACGTCAAAACCCTTCGGCTTCTTGACCGAAGCCTGATAGTTCAGCTTCTTGTCAGTAACGTTCGTGACCGTCCTCACGATGGTCTGTGTGCCTGCGAGATCGGCGATGCCTATCGACGGAACGTTCAGATCGCTCGGATCCGTTGGAATGCCAAGCGACTCCATGAAGGCGCAGGAACCCGGTGTGAAGATACCTAGATCGGCTCCACACGTGAAGGCTACGTACTCGAACAGTCCAGCGTCGTACACAAGCCCGGGATCGAAAGGCGATCCTTGGTTGCCCTGAGATACGGCGGTGATATGGCCTGCACCCATGTCGAATGGATCGGCTGCCGTCGTCGCATCTTCCTTCGTGACGTCCTGTCGGGACGTGGTCATCAACGCGGATTTCGCCATCGCTGCCGACCAGTCAGGGTGTGCCTGCTTGATGAGCGCGAACATGCCAGCAACGTGAGGGCTTGACATCGAGGTACCGCTGATCGCTTGGAACAACTCACCGGGAACACTGCCGGGTTCCGGAGTCGGTGTGTTACCCGCAAGGATGTTCACACCAGGTGCGGTCACATCAGGCTTGATGATGTCACCGGACAGCCCGTTCGGTCCCCGTGAGGAGAACGCAGCCATGACCGATCCCTGGCTGGTCGTGTACACGCCTCCAATGATCTCCGCCGTCGCCCCGGCACCATCTGAGGCGATGTAGTCCTTGATTGCGAGGCCATCGGTGTTGTTTGTGTGCACCGATGGCACCCAGTGATTATCCGTGACCTGCTCCTGAGCATCGGTGACGTTGTAGAGGATCATACCGATACCACCTGCAAGGGATACCGCTTCGCTCTTCGCAACACGGGCGATGGCGCCGCGCTTGCACAGAACGATGTTGCCCGCAACGAGGAGTGGGTCGAGCGCCCCCGGAACACAGAGTTCGCTGCCCGCGTCAGCTGAGTCGATCAGCGTTGCTGGTCCAGCACCGGCCGTGACCGAAGCACCGAAGTACTCGGAACCGTCACCCAGTACTGCCGTGCCCTGGAACGTACGAGCCTGCGTGCTCGCACCGACCGAGGTCAACCACGGCACCGAGGCTGGCGAACCCGTTGTTGCCGCTCCTGGTCCGTTATTGCCATTGGATGTGGCAACGAACACGCCAGCATCTGCGGCAAACAAGAAGGCAACATCGTCTGGTCCAATGGCGAACGATCCGGAACCGATCGAGTAGTTGATGACATCAACACCGTCAAAGACGGCTTGGTCGATCGCTGCGGCGAGGTCGGAGCCGAAGCCGCCGAGCGTGCCGAGACCCTTGTACATGATGATGTGTGCGCGGGGTGCGATTCCAGAAACGATTCCGCGGTCAACGTCAAAGATCGTCGCCTGGACATCAGCGTTACCGCCGGATGTGGACGCTGTATGCGTGCCGTGGCCGTTGTCATCACGCGCCGAGTCATACTCGAATGGCTGAGTGGGAACGAGAGCTCGATACGTAGCGAGCATTTGGCGTGCACCGATGAGCTTGTTGTTACAGGTGAACGGAGCATCGAGTGGGTTTGCCGCTGTGTTGCCAAAGTCACAGGCTGACTGCAACGAGTCGTCAAGTGTGTTTGGTGGTGCTGGGTACGATCCATCGTCTGCGAAGGATGCATGCTCCGGCCAGATACCTGTGTCGATGACGCCTATGACGATACCTTCACCGTCATACCCATCAGCCCAAGGACCCTTTGGATCGTCAAGCCTCAGGAACGTCGGACTGGAGTCTGTCGTCGTCTGACGAAGCTCATCTGGATACACAGCGAGAACATCGTCACGATTCGCCATCGCCTGTGCTTCGCTGTGCGAAACAAGGGCGGAGAATCCATCAACAGCGTTCGTATAGCTGTTCACCTTGTCGGAGGCTGAAGCGCCGGACTCGGCTAGCACTTCGTCGTGCTTCTTGTCCTTCTTTGCGCGGGCCTTGTCGGCCTGCTTCGTGTCCAAGCCGTCCTGCCCGAACTCCACGATGAGCGGTTCGGCTTTCATGACGATTATGTAGCTGCCATTGGGGCTCTTTGCAACTTCAGCCTTTGGTGCTGCGAGCTCAAGCCCGGTCGGTGTTTCTGCTGCTCCCGCTGCACTCAGGGGTGCAAGCACTGCGATCGCCAAAGCGAACACGGAGAGCAGTGTGAGAATTGAGCGTCTCATATCTCCCTTTCGATGTGGTTTCGACTGGTTGGTCGATG
>JAMBLH010000062.1 GCA_023336875.1 Actinomycetes bacterium | reverse complement strand
TCGAGTCGCTAAATGAAGCAGAACTCAACGACACAGTGTCGCCCATAGCATCTGGTGTCCATACGGCTGAGAGTCGTGCCGCATCAACCCATGTCACATCGGCCGGGTCGATGTGACCGGCCCAGCCGCAGAGCCGGACAGTGTGGGCACCTGCTCCAATAGAGACACTGGCGTTCAGCGGGATATTCCCGAACCATGAGAACGCAAGGTCTGCTCCTGCAGATGCAACAGCGGTATCGCTTTCGCACGCGCTGTCGACAGTCATGATTGCCCACGCATAGCCGCCATCGCTGGTATCAGGGGTCTCGAACATGACACTCGATGTCAGATTGAGTACCCCGCCATTGGCTGGGATCGTTATGACCAGGCGTCCGAGTTCTGTAATCGTATCCTCGACAAGTATCGTGGGATCGTCACCTGATGCGTATCTCCCACCGGCTGCCGCTGCGGTCGGTCCGGAGCCGAGCGGCGGTGAAGGGAATGCGGCCCGGGAGACCAGGGCAGCTGTTTCGTACCGATTCGCGCCCCCGATTCTGCTCACCGGTGCCCATGCCGCAAGCTGGGACTCAACAGATGCCGATATCACAGCGGTGCCGCCGACGACCACGATGTGATCCGGCTTCAGTCGCGACAGTTCGTTCTTCGTCGGAGTGGGAATCGAAGTCTTCGTCACCATCAGGATCGGTCCTCTGTTCAACGCCGATGCTGGTCCGACGCCGAGCGCATCGGGGAAGTTCACTCCGGTAACGATGTACACAACGGGTGTCGCCGATGGTTCGTCAGCGTTCGCCTGCGTGTTGGTAATCCATATGGACGACAACACCAGTGCGATCACACCGATCCCTATCACAAGTCTGCGGCGCGGTACTGCTTGCACAATCACAACTCACTCCTTCGATTCGCTTACCAGCGACCGTCGGAGAGGTCCACCCGCGGACGCCCCTTCTCTACCCGTCCATGGTACCAGACGGTCCTGTGTCGAATCAACCTGCATCGCGAGAGGCGCCGGTTTCCGCAACCCAAGCGGCGTGCCTCCGACAGTCTGATCTGATCGTGATGAGTTCGTGGGCGACTATTCAGACACTTGGGCGTACCGTCGGCTATGGTCGCAGTGCCAGGTAGCCAGGGCGACGGAGCGGATAAACCAAAATGCCGATTATCGCAGGACCTTTTCACGTCATCGTTGGCTTGCTGCTTGTCGCCGGAGTGGCGAAACTCGTGCGGCCTGGTGCCACAGCGGAGGTGGCGAAGGCTGCTGGCATCCTTGCTTCAACGTGGGTGGTTCGTATCTTTGCACTGGTCGAGATCGCCGCTGCCATGGCTGCGTTCATTGTCGGCGGCTGGATCCCAGCCCTGATCGTCGGTATCTCGTACATCGTGTTCGCCGGGTTCGTCACGATGCTCAAGGTACGCGGTATCGAGACCGCTGGATGCGGGTGTTTCGGCCAGGAGAGTGAAGATCCTCCTGGCAGCTTGCACATCGTGGTGGACCTCGTCGCCGCACTCATCGCAGGTGTTGCGGCGGTAGTCGCCGTTCCCCGTATTGCCACGGTCCTGGCAGATCAACCCCTCGCTGGTGTTCCTTACATCGGTTTCATCGCGCTCGGTGTGTGGCTGTTGATGGTCATGCTGACCGATCTCCCCCGTCTTGTGTATCTGACTATGGAGACGTCGACATGAGTACGAAACTCGTGAACGCGATCACACGCCGGATGGGGACCGGTGTAAGCCGCCGGGGCCTGTTCCGCCGCGCTGCGATCATCGGTTCGGCCCTCACCGTTGTGCCCATGAGCTACATTCTCAAGCCGGGAACGGCGTACGCCGCCATCTGTACCTGTCGCGGTCAGCAGTGCAACTGCAACGATCTGTGCTGTGGTGGCTACACGGAGTTCTGCTGCACCATGTACGGGGCCAACGCCTGCCCCCCAAACACCGTCACAGCCGGATGGTGGAAGGCCGACGGCTCTGGGTTCTGTGACGTGGGCGGTGCCCCCAAACCCCGCTACTACATCGACTGCCACGGAGACTCGTGCTCATGCAACTGTGGGGCCTCAGGGACATGCCTGCCGTCATGCTCGTTCTGTAACTGTGAGTGTGGGAACAAGGACTGCAAGAACCG
>JAMBLH010000061.1 GCA_023336875.1 Actinomycetes bacterium | reverse complement strand
GAACTCGATCCCTATCGGCATCTCAACCACTCCGTCTACATCCAATACTTCGAGACTGGTCGCATCGATCTGTTCAAGGACATGGGATGGAGCCTCACGCAGATGTGCGATCTGGGAACGCAGATCGTCGTGGTGAGCATCGAGACGCGGTTCATGGCTCCGGGGGTTGAGAACGACGAACTTATCGTTGAATCGTGGGTCGACGAAGTGAAACGGGTGTCGATGAAATTCGGACAGCGGATCATGCGAGGCGACGAGGTGCTTGCAACCCAAAAGGTTCTTGGAGCCTGCACGAGTCTCGACGGCCGTCCAAAGCGCATCCCTGATGAGCTACTGACCGGACTGTCGGGGTTCGAGAACACGCTGCCGTGATCCCGTCCGTCGAAGGGATCGAGAACTCAGGTTCTACGGCGTGGTCTCCCGACGAGACGGCCACGATCTCAGGATGGCGGGTCGTCTCCAGCGGTGGCTTTACGCGGAGGCTCAACTCCGCAGCATCCGTCGGCGAGGTGGACACATCGATGGAGACTTGCAATGCGATCTCGAGATGGCTCGCGGAGCGCGGAGCGGGACTAACCGTGCGCGTGACCCCTCTCATGGAGGATGGTGTCATCGCAGCGTGCCTCCGCGACTGGGGGCTTGCGCGTCGAGATCCGACGCTCGTGATGGTGCGCAGGCCAGAGCCAGCGAACGGCCACGACGATGTGGTTGTGGTAGCTGCGGATGATCCCGGATACACGGCCGAGTTGATCGATCTGAACTACCCGGACACCTCCGTTCGCGCCGCGTGGGATCGCATCGTTGAAAGAGCAGGTTCGTCGGCTGTTGGATTGTGGGTCCCCGGAAGGGCCGTTGGGTTCACCGTGGTGAGCAACGGCATTGCCTCCGTGTTCTCTGTTGCTGTGAGGGAAGGCAATCGTCGGTTCGGATTGGCCACGGCCATCATGAACGCGAGCGCCGCGTGGGCCCTGGAGCGAGACGTCGAATGGCAGTTCGTCCAGGTACTCGGAACGAACGCAGCAGCGATCGAGTTGTACGAGGAGCTGGGATTCATCGAACGATATCGTTACAGCTACCTGCAGCCGACTGGAGAATGATGAACAAGGTACAAGTAGCTGCCTGGTCAGACATGGAGCCTGGTGGTTTGGTGCATGCACTCGTGGCTGGCGTAGATCTTGTTGTCGTCCGATGGTCGGATGGTGCGGGGCACAGCGTGCTCTACGGAAGATGTGTGCATCGCGGCGCTCTCATGGCAGATGGACATATCGACGGCGACAATCTTGTGTGCGGCATCCACTCATGGGACTACCGCTACGACACGGGTGTCTCGAGCTACCGCGACACGGATGTCCTGCACAAGTTCTTTTCCGTGGTCGAGGATGACGTCGTCTGGGCGGACGGAGACGAGATCGCGGCTTGGGCTGAGAGCCATCCACAGCCGTATGTCCGCGACGCGTATCAGGGGGAGTATCAGGACCCGACCGGCACGCATGATGAGCCCTTTGTCAAGCACATCCATGCCCTCGCCAAGGATGGGCTCACTGTCGTTGGTCGCCATGGGGAGACCGGTGGCATGGGTGTGCCGGGACGCAAACTCCCCAAGTGGGGCGACATCCAGGTACTCACGGCACAGTTGGCTCGTCCACCCCTTCTCGATGATCGTCCCGTCGAGACCGAGATCGTCATAGGCCCAGCCGCAGGCAAGCCCCTCCGCCTCGACATTCCTCTCTTCGTCTCGGACATGTCGTTCGGTTCTCTGTCCGCTGAGGCAAAAACCGCTCTTGCAAGAGGTGCCGAGATCGCTGGCACCGCGATCGCATCCGGTGAGGGAGGCATGCTCCCCGAGGAGAAAGCAGAGTCGAGCCGATACATGTACGAACTTGCTTCAGCGCGATTCGGTTTCTCCTGGGAGAAACTCTCGGAGGTGCAAGCGTTTCATTTCAAGGGCGGTCAGGCGGCCAAAACGGGTACTGGGGGACATCTTCCCGGTCCTAAGGTCACACCAGAGATCGCCGCGGTTCGCGAGATTCCAATCGGTGACCCAGCCATCTCACCTGCGCGCTTTCCTGAGTGGACGAAGCCATCTGACTTCGCTGAGTTCGCTACAGAAGTGCGTGAGCGGACCGGTGGGATACCTATTGGATTCAAGCTCTCCGCCCAGCGAATCGAAGCTGATCTCCAGGCTGCGCTCGACGTTGGCGTCGACTATGTGATCCTTGATGGCAGGGGGGGAGGTACAGGAGCGGCACCGCTTCTCTTTCGAAACAACATCTCGGTGCCAACAATCCCAGCTCTTGCACGCGCGAGGCGGTTCCTCGACGAAGCCAGCGCGTCGAACGTGACATTGATCATCACAGGCGGGTTGCGGTCACCCGCTGATTTCGTGAAGGCGCTCGCGCTCGGTGCCGATGGCATCGCGTTGTCGAACGTACCACTCCAGGCAATCGGGTGTATCGGAATGCGAGCCTGCAACACGAATAACTGCCCGGTCGGGATCGCTACGCAGCAACCACATTTACGGGCGAGACTCCCGGTCGATAAGGCTGCCCAACGTCTGGGCCGATACTTTGGGGCGGTCACAGAGCTCATGACGGTGCTCGCGAGAGCGTGCGGACACGACTCGCTCACTGGGTTCACGACGGATGACCTCACGACCTTCCACCGGGAGATGGCGGATCTATCAGGTGTTGCCTTCGGCGGTCCGCAGGTCTGACACCTTGGCCACGTCATTTACCGGCGGTGCCGCCTGAATCAGCATCGACCATGAGTGAGGTGACATCGACCGCCTCAAACGCCGATCCAGGGATGTCGTCCCATTCGTGGAGAGCATCGTTGTCCCAGCGTCCATCAGGGGCACCGGATATGTACCAGGGGCTGCCGTTGTCGGCGAGGATGATCCCGTAGGTCTTGAATGCCTTGAGGATGACCTGCACGTCAGCCGAGTATCCGCTGATGTCCCAGTCCGATTTGAGCCTGAAACGCTGTCCCATGGGCGGATAGCTCGCATCGTTGGTGTTGGATGCGAAGTGGCGTGCGGGCCACACGTAGGCCCTGCGGGTTGTCGGTGCGGTGAATCTGATCGCATGGCGAATCTCGCCGGACGCGACCTCATCGTAGGTGACGAGACCAGGGAGGATCGGCAGCCCCGCGGCGTCCGCTGAGGTCCAGCCGTCTGGACGGAGCGCGTTCGACAGGAGGTCATAGGAAGCTCCCGAGCTTGCGGACCACGATCCGTTGGTGTTCGGGAAGGCGTTGAAGAGTTCATAGAGGATGCACGCACTTCGATCGAGAACGATCACATGGCGATCTCCTGATCCGCTCGGACCGCCCTCGATAGGTGCATCGGAAGGAATCGGGAAAGGTCCAGGATCGGACTCAGATCCGTAGTTCGTATAGATGATCGGTACCTTCGGCTGCTGGGGAGGTACCTCGACGACGGGAATTCCGATTGGGCTGTCCGAGCCGGGCGGCCACACACCTGCGCCGAAGTCGGCATGGAGAGTCGAGGACGAGCCGATTGAACCGATGTATTGATCTGACCTCGGGTCCAGCGGCAGACCATCCACTCTCTGATTCCAGATGCTGTCGCTGGGAAGGATGGTGCACTGCAGGCTTGGAGTGTCGACGTCTCCGAACATCCCTGCGACAGGTATGTATCCGGAGCTACCCCACTGGTACTGCTCATCAGCATTTCCCTGAGTGTTGGCATATCGCAGGTAGACGGTGCGATTCGATGGTCGATAGACCCCCGGATAGTCCTCGCCTGTCGCTGTCCAATTGCCAGCGAAGAAGCGATCCTGAGGGTCTCCGAAGAAGAACTGGTCGTGGGCGTTGCCAGGCGAATTGGCGTTCCTGAAGTACACGAAGCCTGTCGATTCGCGGTGCAGCCCAATGGTGTCCATGCCGTTGCCGTCGAAGTCGCCGACAAACGGTTTGTCACCTTGATTGCCAAATAGGAAGCTGTGATCGGCGGCACCCAGTCCACCATCGTCTGAGCCGAGTTCGTTGATGATGTATATGCGTGCTTCGGCCGGGCGATAGATCGAGACGGTATCACATCCATCGCCGTTGAAATCGCCCGCCAGAGGGAGATCGCCAGGGTTACCGAAGAAGAACCGGGTGTCCGCGACCCCTTGCGTGTTTTGGTTCCGTAGGTATACATAACCGTCTGATCGGCGATAGAGGCCCGGTGTATCTGTGCCATTGCAGTTCCAGTCACCGACGATCGGGTAGTCACCTGGATCGCCAAAGTAGAAGGAACCAGGGCTCCCGCCGCG
>JAMBLH010000060.1 GCA_023336875.1 Actinomycetes bacterium | reverse complement strand
GGAATCATCACGAAAGAACGGAACGATGTCCTGAACCCTGTAAGCGGCCTACAAAAACGGTACGATGTCCTGAGCCATCCCCGTTACGAGCTACGAGGATGCGTTCTGAGCGCAGGAACCGACCCGACGGTGTATATGCCCGCCCATATGAAAGCCGCTATGGGCGGGTTGTTGAACGATATGCTGGCTTGCATGGGTCGCCCGTTTCAGATCATTGACGTTTTCGGGTCGGGTGCCTTCTCCGGCAACCCGGTCGCAGTCGTGCATCACGCTGAAGGTTTGACTACGGACGAGATGATGGCGATCACTCGGTGGATGAACCTCTCCGAAACGACGTTCCTGCTCGAACCCTCATCACCGGAGGCCGACTATCGAGTTCGGATCTTCACTCTTAGAGGAGAACTGCCCTTTGCGGGACATCCGACGCTCGGGACCTGTCACGGCTGGTTGAGTGCTGGCGGCATGACGAGCGGTGACGTCGTCGTACAGGAGTGCGAGCTGGGGTTGATTCCGATACAGAGAGACGAAAGGTTGTCATTCGCTGCTCCGCCGATGATTCGCAGCGGACCTGTCGATGACACCTTCGTGGAGGAGATTGCTGCAGTTCTCGGTATCGGCCTCGATGCGATAGTTGCAGCCGAATGGGTGGACAACGGTCCCGGCTGGGTCGGGATGCTGCTCAAGGATTCTGGATCAGTGCTTGCTCTGGAACCCGATATCGGTCGCTACAACGGAACGGAGCTGCTCGATATCGGAGTCATCGGTCCTCATCCCGAGGGAAGCGACATCGACTATGAAGTGCGGGCGTTCTTCGAAGACGACAAACGTCACCTCGCTGAAGATCCGGTGACAGGAAGCCTCAACGCATCGCTAGCCCAATGGTTGATTGGAAGCGGCCTAGCCCCGGACTCCTACGTAGCGGCTCAGGGCACCGCCATCGGCAGGGAGGGACGTATCTACGTAACTCGCCAAGGAACCGACGTCTGGGTAGGAGGGTCCACGCTCACCCTCGTATCCGGTGAGATCGATTGAGCATTCACACCGGCACAAGTCGCCGCCCATATCCGGCTGGGTGGCATCTCCGAAAAGGCTTCCTTTTTGCTACTCCTTGTCGGGAATCGCGGAAACAAGGCGACAGCGAGTGGTGATGGTTGGTCGTCGAGGTGGCCCACATCGACCATTCGGCAGTCCGCCAGATCTTCTCCCGTCACTGCGCATCCCGAAGCTCTCGCGGCTTCCTGGCGATGAAATATTTGGCCTGCGGGTGATGGCAGATGATCGCGGACGTCGTTTGCTCGGGCTGGTACTGGAAACCGGTCTCGGGTCCGACTTCGATGCCGAGTCTGTCGGCGCCGAGAAGGTTTGCAACGGTCAGGTTGTCCTCGAGGTCAGGGCACGCGGGATATCCCCATGAGTACCTCCCCCCTCTGTAGCGTTGCCTGAAGAGGCCTCTGATGGTGGGGTCGTCCTCCTCCCCGATCCCCAGTTCCTCGCGGACTCTCGCGTGCCAGTACTCAGCAAGCGCCTCGGTCATTTCAACACCGAGGCCATGGAGCTTGAGATAATCCTGATAGCGGTCGGCCGCAAACAGTTCCGCGGTCCGCTCAGATATGGCGTGCCCCATCGTGACGATGTGGAATGCAGCGACATCAGGGCCGTCGGATGTGATCGGTGTGAAATAGTCGGCGATGCACAGCCAAGGTGGGCCAGACTGTCTCGGGAAGCTGAAGCGTGTGCGTTCCTTCGTCCGGTGCTCATCTGTCCACACCACTAGTTCGGTCCCATCGCTGTTGACGGGGAAGTAGCCGTATACCACCTGAGGCTGGAGCAGATCGCTCGCACGCGCCTCTGAGAGTGCTCGCCGAACGTCGGGCGCAAGGCGTTTCTTGAAGTCGGCGTCAGATTCTCCCTGCTCTGGCCGGTATTGCCACTGGTTCCGCAGCAGTGCGGTTGTGTTGAGGTACCTTCCGATCTCATCGAGTTCAAGCCCTTTGGCCACGCGAGATCCGAAGAACGGGGGTTTGGGAATGGGAGTATCTGCGGTCACCTCTGGTGATCGATCCGGCGCCGGACCATGATCGGGTTCTGCTCTGTCGATCTTCGGGATGAACCGGTCGGGCGCCGCGGGTCGCTCACCCTCACCTGCGATCCACCTCATGGCATCGAGTCCTGCAAACGCGTCCTTTCCGTACACAACGGGGCCATCGTGGCGATGGGCTAGGTCATCCTCGACATAGCCTCGTGTCAGCGCCGCGCCACCGAGCAGCACCGGCACTTCATCAAGGCCTCTTCTATTGAGTTCGTCGAGGTTCTCGCGCATGATTAATGTGCTTTTGACCAGAAGTCCGCTCATGCCGATCGCGTCGGCATTGTGTTCCTCGTAGGCCTCGATCATCTCGGCGATGGGTACCTTGATGCCCAGATTGTGAACCCGGAACCCGTTGTTGGTCAGGATGATGTCGACGAGATTCTTTCCTATGTCGTGTACGTCACCTGAGACGGTTGCAAGGATGATGCTCCCTCGATCAATGCTTTCGGCTTTGTCGAGATGCGGTTCGAGGAATCGCACAGCGGTTTTCATGGTCTCTGCCGATCTCAGGACGAACGGAAGCTGCATCTCCCCTGCGCCGAAGAGTTCGCCAACGATTTTCATACCAGCGAGAAGGATGTCGTTGATGATGTCGAGCGCAGATATAGATTCGAGCGCAGCGGTCAGGTCTTTGTCCAGATCGACCGGATTCCCCACCACTATGCGTTTCTCAAGACGCTCCTCAAGGTTGAGCCCTTCGAACGGGTCCAGTGCGCGCTCCGCTTCCGTGACGGATTCGAAGGCTTCAAGCAGTACTTCGAGCGGGTCGTAGTCGGTGCGACGTCGATCGTAGATAAGGTCGAGACAGGTCGTGAGATGATCGTCTGCGATCTCTGAAAGCGGAGTCATCTTTCCCGCATGAATGATGGCGGCATCGAGCCCTGCTTCGATGCACTCGTGGAGAAACACCGAGTTGAGTATCCGCCTCGCGCCAGGGCGCAACCCGAACGATACGTTCGAGACGCCAAGCACCGTGCTCACGCCTGGTAGTTCAGACTTGATGCGTCGAATCGCATCGATGGTGGCCATGGCGTCCTGTCGCAGGTCCTCCCCTCCCGTTGACAAGGGAAAAGTGAGCGGGTCGAAGATGAGGTCCTGAGGGTCGAGTCCGTATCGTTGCGTTGCAATCTCGTGCAGCCGGTGAGCAACGTCCATCTTCCACTCGACATCGCGGGCCTGCCCCTTCTCGTCAATGAGGAGGCAGATCACTGCTGCACCATGTTCCTTTGCGAGAGAGAACACTGTGTCGAGCCGTGAACCCGGTTCGTCGCCGGATTCAAGGTTTGCCGAATTGAGGACGCATTTTCCTCCGAATCGTTCAAGGGCGGCCAGCATCACCTCTGGCTCCGTGGAGTCGATTACGACCGGTGCTGTGATGTCCGTCGCAAATCGTTTGGCGAGCAGGTCGATGTCCTCGGCACCATTCCTGCCGACGTAGTCGACGCAGAGGTCGACAAGGTGGGCGCCTTCTGCGACCTGGTTCTCGCCGATGGTCACACACGCATCGATATCTCCAGCCAACATCGCGTCGCGAAAAGCCTTCGAACCGTTGGCGTTCGTTCGCTCCCCGATGATGAGGAAGGAGGTGTCCTGACGCAATGGGACGGACGAGTAGGTTGAGGTCACGGCGGGAATTCTGGTGGGGTGCCGCTTCGTAGGGACCAGGCCTCCAACTGCATCCACCAGCGTCGAGATGTACTCGGGTGTTGTTCCACAGCACCCACCAACAACGTTGACTCCATACTCCTCGACGAACGATGTGAGGTGTTGTGCCATGTCCTGCGCGCCGAGGTCGTAGTGCATTTTGCCCGC